>JBLGCL010000188.1:0-4971 GCA_047617305.1 Natronomonas sp. | reverse complement strand
ACGATCGGCTGCACGTGATTCGCGTGTTCTTCACCGCGGACTACGCGGGCGGGTCGATCGCTCTCCAACCCGGCGAACTCCAGGGCGCCGCCTGGTTCGCCGACCCGCCCGCCGAGGACCGGTTGCTCCCGTCGACGAAGCGGTTGTTGGATCGGTTGGACGGCGGCTAGCGGGGAGCTCGACGCTGACCGTCCGGCCCTCGAGGTGGAACCCCGATAAAAGACCCTCCACACCTTTGAGGGAGAGGGTAGTATGCCTGGAGGTATGACGGACGTTGTCATCGTCGATGGAGCACGCACCCCCCACGGGACGCTGCTGGGATCGCTTTCGGACGTCGAGGCGGTCGAACTCGCGCGAACGGCGCTGGACGGACTCGTCGATCGGGTCGAGGTCGATCCCGGCGACCTGGACTGGGTGGGTCTGGGGAACGCCATCCAGGCCGGCATCGGCCAGGTCCCGGGTCGCCAGGCGGTCGTCGCGTCCTCGATCCCGGACGCGGTCCGCGCGACGACGATCAACGAGGCCAGCGGCTCCGGCCTCAGCGCGATCACCCTCGCGGCCGATCGCATCGAGGCCGGGCGCGCGGGCCTGGCGATCGCCGGCGGCTTCGAGTCGATGACGAACGCACCATGGATACTGCCCGACTACCGCAAGGGCAAGCGGCACGGCGACGTCACGCTGCAGGACTCGATGATCCTCGACTCGCTGTGGGACGTCAACCTCGACATCCACATGGGCGAGATTACCGAGCGCCTGGTCGACCGGGCCGACGGGACCGCCCGTCCCGGCGGCGGCACGTACGACCTCTCGCGGGCGACCCAGGACGAGTACGCCCTCCGGAGCAACGAGTGGGCCGCCGAGGCCATCGACGGCGGCGTCTTCGATCCGGAGATCGTTCCGGTCGAGACCGACGACGGCGCCGTCGAGCGCGACGAGGGGCCTCGTCCCGACTCGACGCTCGAGGACCTGGGCGCCCTCCCGACCTCCTTCCGGGAGGACGGTACGATCACTCCCGGCAACGCCTCGAAGCTCTCGGACGGCGCTGGCGTGACCCTGCTGGCGAGCCGGGAAGCCGCCGCCGAGCGGGGGCTCGATCCCAAGGCCCAACTGGCCGATTACGACCTCGTCTACCGACCCCCGGACGAGTTCAACGAGGCGGTCGGCGACGTGGTCGAGGCGCTGCTCGACCGCAACGACCTGGCGGTCGAGGACGTCGGCGCCTATTGGATCAACGAGGCGTTCGCCGCCCAGTCGGTGTACCTCATGCAGCGGTTGGGGATTCCGCGCGACCTGATGAACCCCCACGGCGGTGCGGTCGCGTTCGGCCATCCCATCGGCGGCTCCGGCGGGATGATCGCGGCGTCGCTCGTCCACCAGATCGACCGCGGCGAGGTCGACCGCGGCCTCGTCGGCATGAGCCTCGGTGGGGGTGGCGCCGTCATGGCGTTGCTGTCCGCCGCGTAAGCGCGACCTGCCACGCGAGCCGATACCCTCGGCCATCTGGAGGCCGGGACCGCCGCCGATCGCGGAACCGATGGTCTGGCCACTGTGGTCGCCCGCTCACGGGCATGAACGAGGACGGTGACAACGGTAGCGAGGGCGGCGACGGCGCCCACCACCCGCCGAGCAACGAGGAGTGCAGCCGTAACAACTACTCGGGAACCTCGGACACCCACAGCACCTATGGAAACGCTGCTACTTACACAAACCACCGTTTTCGATAAAATAGTTGCGCCGTCCCGGGATCTGCTCGTCACTCAACCGACAGGCGGCCCAAATCGTCATGCGGTGCGGTTGCTGTTTGGCCATCGCAGTCGCTATCGGTGGGCCTCGGCCGGCCACTGAGGGCTGCCCGACTGGCGGCCCTCAGCTCCCTCATCTTGACGATCACACAGCTGCCTTCACTGCCGGGATGCCTATCTTGTGACTCGGGACGCCAGGGCGTGAGGCGAATATTCACCTATGCGGGCTTTCCCGGATGCCGCGAGTCGTCGACGAAATCGCCCGCGTCGTAGATGATCGTCCGGCCGTCAGCCACCTCGATTCCCTGGAAGACGTGGGCGCTGTGGCCGTGGACCAGGTCGACCCCCGCGTCGATCAGCTACCGCCCGAACTCGCGAAAGGCGTCCGGTGGCTCCTCCACCATGTTCGGGCCCCAGTGGAGCGAGGCGACCAGGAGGTCGGGATGCCGGTCGCGTGCCCGGTCGATGGCCTCGCGGACCGCCGATCGCGTCCGCTCGTCGTCAACGTCGATCTCCACGTGGGCCGTCCCCGGGGGAGTCGACGGTCGCGGCGTACTCCGGCGTGTTGTCGGTCAGCGAGACGACGGCCACGTCGAGCCCTTCGACGGCAACGACCGCCGGATCGAACGCCGCCTCGCGGTTCCGACCGGCGCCGGCGTGGGCGATCCCCCCGTCGTCGAGGGCGTCCAGCGTGTTCCGGAGGGCGACTTCCCCGTAGTCGAGGACGTGGTTGTTGGCGAGCGCACAGCAGTCGACGCCGGCCGCCCGGAGGGCCGGGACCGCCCATTCCGGGTCGGCACGGAAGTGGAACGGCCGGTGCGTCCGGCGCCACGGCTCGCCGCGCGTCGAGAGGCAACACTCGAGGTTGATTATCAGACCGTCGAGCGCTCGAAGCCGCTCCAGCAGGGCCCCCACACCGCCGTCGCCGGTCGACGCCCCTGGCGCTCGTCGACCAGGCGACCGAGCATGACGTCGCCGGTGACGCCGATCCTGACCGCCATCGCCAGTCGTAGTGGCCGGAGCCACAAAACCCCTCCCCGCGCCGCTTCACCGCACTATCCGCCAACCCTCGGTTCAGCGACGACGATGCAGGAGGCGCCCGAACAACCCCCGATGGTCGGCGACGATCCGATAGCCCCGTTCACGAACGGTCTCGTGGCCCGGGACCCGGCGCGTAGCCCGGACGAGGTTTTCCGGGACGGCACCCGTCAGCGCGAACGCCCGCTCCATCGCCTCGCCGCAGGAATAGACCGCGTCGTCGGTCAGGAGGTGGGCGCACTGGCGCCAGTCCTCGGGTAGTCGGGCACGCTGATCGGGCGACAGTTCCGAGAAACCGACGAGTTCGACGTCGGCGCGACGAGCGACCCACTCGGCGCTCCGGGTGCAGAACCCGCAATCGTCGTCGTAGACCAGTCGCGGTGGAGCAGGGGGCATCGCCGTTCGATACGGGCTGGCGACGGGTTAACCGTGCGGTCGATCACGGGCGGTCTACCCGCGCCACTCGCGAACGCGCTCCGACTCGCTCACCCGGACGTCCGTCTTGTTCGTCCGCCGGATCCACTCGACGAAGTCGGCCATTCGATCGGCCTCGCGGATCGCTTTCGGCGTGTCGTACGTCTGCCGGAGTTCGTGGTTCGTGAAGACGGCGTGGAGTTGCCTGTGCCACGGCGCGCACACGTCCGCAGTCGGGGACTCCTTCCGGTTCTGCGGGTGCAGGTGGTGCGTCTCGGTCGGGATCTCCCGACCGCAGATCTCGCACCGATCCGGTTCCGATCCCCGATCGGCGAACACGTGATCCGGGATGTCGTCGGTCATCGCCCCCGTCGATCGGTCTAGGCACCGATCGCCTTTGACCCCGTCGACGGCGGACGTATGAACCGTCGGCCCTCGGAAGGCCCAAGGGCTGAGGCACGCCCCTTCCATGGGGCACCGTAACCCAGTTTTCGTTCATCATAGCACCTCATCAATCAGGGATTTCTTTTATGAGTCGGAAACTGATAGGCAAAATGACCATGGTCGAAGTTTCAATGACCGCGGCGACAGTACTGGCGGAGGGACTCGTAACATTGCAAACCGAACAGGGGGACGTCCTCACCGAGATCCAGAACGACGCGCTGTTGAATTCGTCGCTCTGGGTCAACATCGCGCTTGCGGGCCTGTCGATCCTGCTATTCATCTATATGGGCCGGGGGGTCAGCGAGGATCGCTCACGGCTGATCTGGGCGGCGACGCTGATGATCCCGCTGGTATCGATATCGAGCTACCTCGGGCTCGCGTCGGGGCTCACGGTCGGCTTCCTGGAGATGCCGTCCGGACACGCGCTCGCGGGCGAGGAGGTCCTCAGCCAGTGGGGCCGGTATCTCACGTGGACCTTCTCGACGCCGCTGATCCTGCTGGCACTCGGGCTGCTTGCCGAGGTCGACACCGCCGACCTGTTCGTGGTCATCGTGGCCGACGTCGGCATGACCCTCACCGGACTCGCGGCGGCGCTGACGACCTCGTCGTACGCCTACCGCTGGGCGTTCTACATCGTCAGTACCGCGTTCTTCCTGGTCGTCCTCTACGCGCTGGTGGTTGAGTGGCCGGCCGACGCGGCCGCCGCCGGAACGAGCGAGATCTTCTCCACGCTACGGACGCTGACCGTCGTGCTGTGGCTCGGGTATCCCATCGTGTGGGCGCTCGGGATCGAAGGGCTCGCGATCGTCGATTCGGCCGGCCTCACGTCGTGGGGGTACTCCGCGCTGGACATCCTCGCGAAGTACGTCTTCGCGTACCTGCTGTTGCGGTGGGTCGCCGACAACGAACGCGTCGTCGCGACCGACGAGGCCTCGATGAGCGCGCCCGCCGACGACTGATCGCCGCTGTCGACGGGGTTTCCGGACGTCCTGGTGCCCGAGTAGAGGGGTCCGCCCGTCCCGGACTGCCTCGACGATCGGGAGCAACCGATCGGTAAACCGAGGCCGCTCCTCATCCGACGCCTGGCCGACCGTCTCCGGATCGGCGCCGAGTAACGCAGTTCGGGACGTTACACGGCCGGCGACGGCTGTTCGTCGAACTACTCGAGCCACGTCCGACTGAACGGATCGAGGCGTGAGCCGCGACCGTCGACGGGGTGGACTCGAACGCTTAAGTGTGCGTCTCGGGTACGATCCCCCGAGGATTCCTGCCGCGTGACGACGGGCGATTGCGGCGGGGGCTGGAGATCACGATGGAACGACTCCCACCCAAC
>JBLGCL010000187.1:0-4994 GCA_047617305.1 Natronomonas sp. | reverse complement strand
TCAACGACGCTCGAATTGTGGGCCGTCAACTCGATACAAACGCCCGACAGCTTGCCGATTCCGTGGAGTTTAACGCGCCCAAAACCCAACGTTCGACGTGGGGTGGCCGAGTCCACCCTGCTCGAGTCGTCCGACAGGAACGCGACGTCCGCGAACCGGAACGCTGGCCGAAGCCACGGTGTCCCTGTCCCCCCTACACCGGCAGACACGCGGCCTGTCACTGCGCCGACCCCGCCGTCCCGATTTTCGCGCCCGCGACGATCGGTCCCGAACGACGGTCCCCCGCATGAGAACGGTCAAGGCCGTCCGGCGGCAAGAACCGACCATGAGCAACGAGGGCGTGACGCTGACCGTCCGGGGCGCCGAGAAGCGCGACGCCGGGCGGGGCGTCGCGAGGATCCCCGAGACCATTCGCAAGTCCCTCGGCGTCTTGAGCGGCGACGCCGTCGTACTCGAGGGCGATGAGCTGACGATCGCGAAGGTATGGCCCGCCGCTCCGGACGCCCCGAGCGACGAGATCAGGATCGACGCCGACACGCGGGCCAACGCCGGCGTGAGCATCGGCGAGACGGTCCTGGTCTATCCCCGGTCCGGCGAGGGTGGACGGGTCGCCGACGCGGGGTCCATCACGCTTGCACCGCCGCCCACGCTCGAGGACGTGGATCAGACGGTCGTCTCGCGGGCCGTCCACCGCCACCTGATCGATCGCCCCGTCAGCGACGGCGACCAGACGCGACTGGAAGGCGTCGCCGAGGACCCGTTCCGGATCACGGACACGAGCCCGGACGGCCCGGTCCGGATCACGTCTGACACGACCGTCTACGTCACGCCGGACCCCTACGAGGAGGGGACGGACGACGGCGGCCCGGCCGACCGGACCACCGGCGCTGGCGGCGCCACCTACGAGGACATCGGCGGCCTCGACGACGAACTCGACCAGGTCCGCGAGATGATCGAACTCCCCCTCTCGGAGCCGGAACTGTTCCAGCAACTCGGGGTCGACCCGCCGAAGGGCGTCCTGCTGTACGGGCCGCCGGGGACCGGCAAGACCCTGATCGCCAAGGCGGTGGCCAACGAGGTGAACGCCCACTTCGTTACCATCTCCGGGCCGGAGATCATGTCGAAGTACAAGGGCGAGTCCGAGGAGAAACTCCGCGAGACGTTCCAGGAAGCCCGCGAGGAGGCGCCGTCGATCGTCTTCTTCGACGAGATCGACTCCATCGCCGGCCAGCGGGGCGAGGGCGACGGGGCGGAGAACCGCATCGTCGCGCAGTTGCTCTCGCTGATGGACGGGCTGGAGGGCCGCGGCGACGTGATCGTCATCGGGGCGACGAACCGCGTGGACGCGATCGATCCCGCCCTCCGGCGCGGCGGCCGGTTCGACCGCGAGATCCAGATCGGCGTCCCGGACGAGGTCGGCCGCAAGGAAATCCTCCAGGTCCACACCCGCCGGATGCCCCTGGGCGAGGACGTCTCGATCGACCGTTTCGCCGGTCGTACCCACGGGTTCGTCGGCGCCGACATCGACGCACTGGTCAGCGAGGCCGCCATGGCGGCCCTCCGCGACCGCCCCGCCGACGAGGAGGAGCGCGCCGAGTGGGATCCGGTGGTCACCCGGAAACACTTCGAGACGGCCATGGCGAACGTCGAACCCTCGGCGATGCGCGAGTTCGTCGCCGAGTCGCCTGGCATCGACTTCGCTGACGTCGGGGGGCTCGACGAGGCCAAAGAAACGCTCCGCGAGGCGGTGGAGTGGCCCCTGGTCTACGATCGACTCTTCGAGGCGGCGAAGACCGATCCCCCGAGCGGCGTCCTGCTGTACGGGCCGCCCGGCACCGGGAAGACGATGCTGGCCCGCGCGCTCGCCGGCGAGAGCGAGGTCAACTTCGTCGCGGTGAAGGGCCCGGAACTGATCGACCGCTACGTGGGCGAGTCCGAGAAGGCCGTGCGCGACGTGTTCGACCGGGCTCGACAGGCCGCCCCGTCGATCGTCTTCTTCGACGAGATCGACGCCATCGCCGGCGGGCGCGGCGAGACCCACGAGGTGACCGAACGGGTCGTCTCGCAGTTGCTCACCGAACTCGACGGGCTGGCCGACAACCCGAACCTCGTCGTGCTCGCGGCGACGAACCGCAAGCACGCGATCGACGACGCCCTGCTCCGGCCGGGACGACTGGAGACCCACGTCGAAGTACCCACCCCGGACGAGGACGCCCGGCGGGCCATCCTCGACGTCCACACCCGCGGGAAACCGCTGGCCGACGACGTCGACCTCGACGCGCTCGCGGCGGAACTGGAGGGATACACCGGGGCTGACGTCGCTGCCGTCGTTCGCGGGGCCTCGATGCGCGCCATCCGCGAGGTGGCGGGCAAGTACGACGGCGAGGAGGCGAACGACCACGCCGACGAGATCGAGATCACCCAGGACGACTTCGTGGCCGCGATGGAGTCGGTGGAGCCCACCGGCTGACTCACGATTGCTCGGCGATCGACGTCTCGCCGGCCTGCACTTTGTCGCCGACGTCGACCGCCACGTCCTCGCGATCGAACCGCGACGGGAGCAGGACGTCCGCCCGGCTGCCGAACGCGATGTGGCCGATCCGGTCCCCGCGGTCGACCGTCTCGCCCGGCTCCACGTAGGGCGTGATCCGTCGGGCGAACGCCCCGGCGATGAGCGTCACGTCGTGATCGGCGAACCGGACGCGAACCCGCTCGTTCCGGTCGGACTCCTTGGAGAACGCCGGCCGGTGGCCCCCGGGTTCGTGATCGACGGCCTCGATCTCGCCACCCAGTGGGGCGCGATTGACGTGGACGTCGTGGACGTTCATGAACACGCCGACCCGGACGCGGTCACCCTCCACCCGGAGGACGCTGACTTTGCCGTCGGCGGGCGAGACGACGCCCCTCGGTGGCGGCGTCCGGTCCGGATCGCGGAAAAACGCCAGGATCGCCACGCCGGCCGCGATGAGGAGGGCGCCCCCGCCGGGCGTGACGAAGAACGCCGGCACCGCTCCGAGCAGGGGCAGCGCGGCGTACTTGAACGCGCCGGGAGCGAACCGCATGCGAAGGGGTTGGACGCGTGGTACAATGGTCGTTTCGACGTGGAGGGAGGCCCCGACCTCGAGGGGCGATCCCCGATGACCGTTCAGTCCCAGAACGACCGCGTCCGGGCGTACTCCCGCTCGCGTTCCAGGATGTCCCGGTAGAAGTCGTCCTCGTTCTCGCGGAGTTTGGCGATGATCCGGGCGGCGTTCTGCGGACCGACGCCCCGGGCCGCCAGCGCGATCACGGCCCGCTTGCCGTGGCTCTGGACCAGGTTGGCCCGCCGGTGGGCCCGTCGCGTCAGGTCCTCCTGTTCCTCGTCTTTCTCCTGAGCACGGACCGCCTGAACGGTTTCCTCGTCCCACGGGCTGATCGCGGCGATGCGCGTCGACCCGCACTCGGGACACTCGGGCTGGTCGGGGACGCGACGCACCTTCGTCTCGCGGGCGTACTCGCCGCAGTGGACGCAGAGGAGGACCACGCGGTCGTTCTGCAGGCGCTCCTTGACCGTTTCCACGACGCTCGCGTCGGCGTTCTCCGGCGCGAGCAACTCCTGCCCGCTCGAGCGGCCCCCGGTCCCGATCGGCGTCCGTCCGCCGTGGGTGACGACCCCGATTTCGCCGTCCTGGATCGCTCGCAGGACCTCGCGGGCCGTCCCCACGTCCAAGTCCTCGTGGAACACCTCGCGGATCGCCTCGTCGTACATCGGCGTGTCCTCCAGCGCGGCGAGTAACCGATCGGCCGAGAAGCCGCCACCCCCCTCCCACCGCTTGAGCGCGCCGAACTTCGCGGCGACCTGGGAGAGGCGGAACTTGAACGTGTCCGAGTGCTTGACGGTGAGTTCGATGATCGGCCCGACGTGGTCCGGGTCGGTCCCTCGCAAGATCCCGGCCACGTCCCGGGCCGAGACGCCGCCCGGGACCTCCAGTTCGATCCGGTAGGGATCGATCTCCATGCCGACCGACGAGCCCGTGCGCTGGCCGATCAGCGAGGAACAGACCCGGCCGATCGTCTCGTTGACCGTGTGCCCGAACGCCGCGTTGAGCACCACCGATCGACCATCGCGCTCGATCACGATCCGGTCGTCGGTCGGGACGGGCGCGTCGGCCTCGACCTGCCGGGCGACCTGTTCGAGGGCCTCGCCCATCGTGTACGCGTCCGCCGGGTACCGGCCGGTGAACTCCCGGGCGACGGCGTCGGTCCCCGCGCCGCCCGCGAACTGATCGCCGGCCACGCCACGCATCTCCCCGACCTCGCCCGCAACCGATCGAGGGACGGGGATCTCCTGTCCGACCCAGGAGGGCACCTCGCCGGCCGGGTCCTCGATCGGCGAGACCTTCACCCGGGTCTCGTCGTCGTCGATCTCGACGATCCGCCACATCTCGCCGCCCTGGATGAACACCTCCCCCGGTTCGGCGAAGTTGACGACGAAGCGCTCGTCGAGGGTCCCGATCCGCCGGCCGCTGGCCACGTCCTCCACGTCGTAGGTCTCCTCGTCGGGAATCATCGAGAGGTTCGCGTACACGTACTGCCAGGTCCCGCCCGTGGTCTCGATCCGCCCGCGCAGCGGTTCCGGGGCGGCCTGGGGCTCGGCCCCCTCGTCGTACCAGACGATCCGGTTCCCGCGCAGTTCCTCGATCACGTCGTGGAACTGGTCGGGTTCGAGGTCGCGGAAGGGATAGGCGCGGGTGACCAGTTCGTAGGCGTCCCTGACCGCGACGTCCCCCTGGCCCATGACCAGCCCCGGAAGCTGGTTGGCGACGACGTCGAGGCTGCCGTGGTGGATGGCCGCCGGCTCGACGTCGCCGGCCCTGGCCCGGCGGGCGATGGCCAGCGCCTCGAAGGTGTCGTCCGGGCGCGTCGTGACGATCGTTCCCTCCGAGAGCTGGTCGCTCCGGTGGCCGGCCCGGCCGATCCGCTGGAGCAACCGCGTCACCTGGCGCGGGCTCTGG
>JBLGCL010000186.1:0-5001 GCA_047617305.1 Natronomonas sp. | reverse complement strand
TGGGAGGGCCTCCGCGTGCCCGAGGTGGACTCGGTCGAGCGGGCCACCGAGTACGCCGACCGCCTGCGGAACGTCTGCCGGCGGCGAGTCGACGACCTGCTCGCGAGCGACGAACTCTCGCCGGAGGAGGCCGCGAGGCGGGACCGCCTGCAGGAGCTGCGCTCGGAGCTTGGCTGGTTCGTCGACGACTACCGCGATCCCGGGTCCGCGACCACCTGGCTGGCCGACCAGGCCGAGGACGGGTCGCTGACGATCAAGCCGATGGACCCCGAGCGCTACCTGCGCCACACCGTCTGGGAGCGGGGGAACCGCTTCGCCCTCCTGTCGGCCACGATCCTGAACAAGGCCGCCTTCTGTCACGGGGTCGGCCTCGATCCCGCGGACGTCGCGCTGGTCGACGTCGGCCACACGTTCCCGCTCGAGAACCGCCCGCTGTACGACGTCACGCAGGGGAAGCTGACCTACGAGCACCGCGACGAGACGCTGCCGAAGGTGGCCCGGACGCTGGTCCGGCTCATGGCCGAACATCCGGATTCGGCCGGCCTGGTTCACGCCCACTCCTACGCCATCCAGTCGCGGCTGGCCGACCGCCTGCGGGACTTCGGCGTCGGCGCGCGGGTGCGGACCCACGACCGCGAGGACCGCGACGCCCAGCTGGCCGCCTGGAAGGCGAGCGACGAACCGGAGGTCTTCCTCTCGGTGACGATGGAGGAGGCACTGGACCTCGAGGGCGATCTCGCGCGCTGGCAGGTGCTGTGCAAGGCACCGTTCCCGAACACGAACGACTCCCGGGTGGCCTACCGCCTCGAGGACGGCCAGTGGGCCTGGTACTACCGGAACGCCCTCCGGACCGTGATCCAGGCCGCCGGCCGGATCGTCCGGTCGCCGGAGGACTACGGCGCGACCTACCTCGTGGACACCAGCCTGCTCGACCTGTTCGACCGGGCCCGCCACGACCTCCCGCCCTGGTTCGCCGACCAGGTCGCCGCCATGAGCGACCCCGACCTGCCCGAGTTCGACCCCGAGGGCGCGCTGTCGGGGATCGAGGTCGGCGTGGATCCGGATGCGACGGCGCCGACGGAGGATATCCGGTCGGCGGCCCCGACGACACGGACAGGCAGCGATTCGTCCGCTACAGCGGGGACGACTGCCGACGCCGGCGACGGCCGGACGAGGACGAACGACGGTGACGGGGACGAGGGTGGAGCGCCGTCGAGCCCGGTCGCGGACGTGTGGGACGTCGAGTAGCGACGTCACTGGCGGTAGCGACGACACTGGCCGTGAACGGCGCCGTGAAACAGGGCGGTCCGGTCGTGTGCCCTCTCCCAAAGCGGGTGTCGTAGAACGAATTACGCGGGATTGGGCCCGGCCACACTCCGTTGCATCGGCCGTTCGGTGGCGCGTACGTACCGATCGGGAGGTGCTCCGTCCGCCTTTTAACGGGAGGACCCGGGTGATCTCATTCCCCGGTGAGCAGCTGGGTGACGATCTTCCGTTCGGCGCGGTTGAGCCGCTGGGACACCGCTGCCCTCGTGATGTCGAATTCCGCCGCGAGGTCGGCCAGGCTGACCCGGCGTGGCTCCGCGTAGTATCCCTTGGCAACGGCGAGTTCGAGGGCTTCCCACTCCTTGGCCGTCAGGGTCGAGAGCTGGATACTCGCGCGGTACTCGTTCAGTGCATTGGCCTCGCCACCGAGTTCGACGAGCGCGATCGTCCGCACCGCCTCGGTACGAGCGGTGAGTTCGTCCAGCAACGCCACGTAGGCAGGCCAATCCGGGAGGTGGGACGACACGATGACGTTCCCGTCGACCGTATCCAGCACCCGGAAGAAACAGGCGAAGCGTTGGATGGGCGGCCAGACGCACTCCTCGCACGTCGAGGACGGCCCCTCGACGGTTTCGAGCTGACTGTCACCATCCGCGAACACCAACTCGCAGCGCGTCTCGCCCTCGGCGGTCGAGACGTTCACCTCGACGACGTCCCCGTCCTCACGCTTGACCGGACACGTCTCGGGCGGTGAGAATTCGACCACCGCCCGGAGACGACAGTCGTCCGGGGTCTGCATCGGGGATTCAGGTTCCATCGTCCTGAGTGACTAGGGCTCGACATGATTGGGGATCGCAGGCTCGGGCCTCGCGATCCGTTCTCGTTGCTCGCCGGTTCTTGAACGTCGGTTTGATAGCCATCGACGAAACCCTTCGCTTCGTTAGTGAGGATGCGGACTGTGAGTTAATCATCGATTCGGATTCCCCTAGCACTGACCGATCCGGCCCGTGGTGTGTGGCAGCGCTGCAAGCAGTATTATAACGTCGTCGTAGCTAAAGCCTTCGCGTAAAATGGCAAACAGTCAGGAGGTTTCGGCCGACGGGAGTCCTCGCGAACCGGGCCGAGAGGGCTGGGTGACTCTTCGAAAGCACGATCGCTCGAATATCCTCCTCCAGGGTTCCCGGGGCGATCGGGACCTCCGTACGGTCAATACGTGGTGAGAACCGGCGGGAGGCCAGTCACTCGCGGTTTCGTTCCATCCACCCGACGGCGAAGTCCACCATCGCGCGCTGATCGAGGCGTTTCGCGTCGCCGACCCCGACGGTTCCCTCCTCGAACGCCTCGGGCCGCTCGCGCTCGAAGGCGTCGCCACACTCGGGGAAGTCGCTGTCGTCGATGTCGACGTCCTCGAATTCGACCCACTCCCGGTCGCCGTCCACGAGTACCGCGCTGGCGCGGGTCTCCGTGTCGACGTCGACGTCGGCGCGGTACTCGGCGAGGTGGAAGGAGGTGTTCGTCGCGTGGGTCGTCCCGAGGAAGAGCACGTCGCCCTCGAGGTCGTAGACGCGGGCCAGCGGCGAGTTCTCGCCCAGCGAGTAGTCGAGGGAGTGGTCCTCGGTCACGAACCCGGCGTCGGCTCCCCACGCGGCGAAAGAGTGATGCGGGTGGGCGCTCCGGCGCACGCCGGGATACGAGCGGAAGCACTCGGCGACGGCCCCCATGCCCTGCGTCGGGGTCAACTCGGGGCGGTAGGGTGGCATTTGCTCGCGGATCGTGTCGTACCACGACTCCGGGACTGGCGGTTGATTCATGTCCGACGGCTCCATGATCCCGGGGGAGTGCGTCGGCATCACCACGGTTCCGTCTTCGGTCACGACCCGCTGGAGCGCGTCGACGACGGCCATCGGTCCACCGCAGACCCAGCCGAGCGAGGAGAGGGACCCGTGGACGAGCACCGTTCCCCCGGCCCCGATCCCGAGGTCGCGCAGGTCGTTCGCCATCGAATCGATCGTTACAGGGTCCGGGGATCGCCCTTCAGGGGGCGTCTTGCTCATGGGTCGAACTCTCCGAGGTCGGTGATAAGTCTCGTGGGCCCGTGGGAACCCGGGGCACTCGTGGTTCGACGCCACGCGGGTCGGGCGCCGTCACCGGTTTCGATCCCGTGGACCTCGCTCCGGTGACGACGTCGACTGGCCACCGGATTCGCGAGCCGCAAACAACCCGCCGAGCCCACCGAAGAAGACCGGGTATACGATACCAGCGATGAGCGCGGCCTCGGCGATCCTCACCCCGATGACGATTTCGACGGATCCTCCCAGTCCCGACGTGCTGGCCCGCCATTGCGTCGCTCCGGCCCCCAGCAGGGCGGCCGGGAAATAGCCCAGCACGACCCCCGCCCCGCTCCTGGCCCCTTCCCACAGGTCCGCCCCGGGATCGAGGGATTCGTCAGCGAACCCGAACCCGGCAAAGACGAGGAGGAGCACCGGGATCAGGAGCAGCCACGCTTCCCACACTGGCCCCGCCTCGCTCCAGCGGAGTTCCTGGCTCGTCGATCGTCCACCGCTCTGGAGTCGGATCACGCCGGGGACGTTGTGCATGCCGGCGTAGAGCCAGGCGATCATCTTCCACTTCGCCGGTTCGGCCACGGTCACGCCGCCGATCAACCCCTGTGGATCCGCGATGGCCCGCGAGACGTCGCCGGACTTCAGCAGGTACGTGAGGACGTAGCCGACGAGGTACGCCACGACCCCGGTCGCCGCGGCGTCGAAGTATCGGCTCTCCCCGGTCCCGGCGTCAGCCATCCTCGGCATCCCCCTGTTCCCCCGTCATGGCAACGGTTCGGGATGGTGGCGATTACTCTTACGTAATTCCAGATTAGTCCACCGCGGATCGGTCCGAATCGAAACCGTTCCGGAACTCGTCGCGCGGCCGCGGAACTGGCGACTGGTTGCGGCACGGGATCGTTCGATCGTCCGTAACGCCCATAGTACCCCTGGCGCTACCGGTACGCGATGACCGACGAGGACCAGTCCCCGGTCCGGGACACCTTCGACAGCCACGCCGCGTTCGAGCCGCGGGATGGACGCTTCGACTACGTGAAAACCCCCTTCGACGCGACGGTGACCGTCGACGAGACCGACGACGCCGGCGAGGAAACCTACCACGTCATCGTCAGCGTTCGCGTACCCACGCTCGACGCCGTGGTGGCGGGCGAGACGGTCGCGGACGTGATCGAGGACGGCTGGTACGAAACCTTCGAACGCCGGTTGGAGGACGCCTTCGACGTCGCCCGGTCGGACGGCGACCCTCCCGCGGTCGAGCGGGGCGCGGACGACGAGGTGATCGTCGAACTCTCCTTCGAGACGGAGGCCGCCGGACGCGTCGTCGAGGACGCCGCGGCGCTGGTCGAGTACGTAGAAGGCACCTACGTCCAAGGCGTCGTTCCCGGCTACGACTATCTCGACCCAGTGGCAGGCCTCCTCGACCGTGCACGCCAGGCGGCCGAAGAGCCGGAACGGGGAGGTTCGGGGAGGTGAATCGGTTCGACGTCGTACGCGGCCGAAAGGGACCGCTCGCGGACGGGCCGGCGAGGTCGACCTCGCTCCGAAAGGCAAACGAGTCCTCTATCTTGATACAGCGAGAGAATCCCGGCCTTCCCGCGAGGGATGAGCGTTCCGACCAGTCGGAACCGAAGACTGAGCAGGCCGGGAGTGAATCGCGTACGCCCCAGTGACC
>JBLGCL010000185.1:0-5169 GCA_047617305.1 Natronomonas sp. | reverse complement strand
CGGCCGATCCGGGCGACGTGAACCGGATGCTGCGGGACGCCCTGGACGACTGAATCACGGGTTCGTCGGTGGCGATCACGAAGGACGTCACGCGGCTCGCTTCGACGTTCGATCCGAAGTATCATTGGTTCATTATTTATATGTCGAAAGAACCGCAAATCGGGATAACCGGCCGTCAAGTAGTCCTTTAATTACATCCAAGGACGACGAGATAAACGGAACCTATTTACAGCGGGACCCGTTAGGGTAGACAGTACTGCGACCTCGTCCCGTCCTTTTTGCGTTGCCCATCGGTTCGCCGCCACGACGGGGGCGTCCCTCGATGGCACTGCTCTGAGATGCGCCGTGCCGGATGCCGACCCGTCTATGGTGGTACTGGGCTCCCCTGGCGGGGCTGGGAGCGAACGTACCATTCACCGATGACACAACCAGACACCCCCCGCTCGCGTCCGAAACGAGCATCGCCCCGACTGATCGAAACGCCGAACGAGGCCCATTCTCCGGGAGATGGCTGACCGATGCCCGAATCTATCGATCCACCAGCCCGCCCACTCGACGCCGTTCCCGACGGTCTCACGACGGGATCGACGGTTCTCGTCGCGAGTGCTGGCGAACCGTCTCGGTCCGCTCTCGGACTCCGTCTACTCGCTCGGTTCGGGACGAAAGACGACGCCGCAGTCGTCGTCACGACGACCGAAAGCGCGGAGCGGACCGTCGAAACGTTCGAGGGACTCAGTTCCGCCGCCAATCGGCCGTCGATCGGGCTCGTGGACACGATCTCCGAACAACAGTCGGTGTCCGCCCGGTACGACGCGATTCCCGTCGTCTATACCCCGTCGTCGAGTGATTTCGAACGCCTGGTAATGGCGCTCTCGGAGGTCGCCGGACAGTTCGCCCCATCGGCCGCAGATCGACATCTCCTGGTCCGTTCGCTTACGCCCCTTCTCGAGTCGGCGTCGACGGCCCGGGTGTGTTCCGTCCTCGATCGAATCACCGGTTTTCGGTCGGAAACGGGGCTCTCTATTGTCGGCGTCGATTACACCGCAATCGATGGAGAGACGATGGCCACGGTGACCGAGAGCGTCGACGGTATTCTCTGGGCGACGCAGGGATCCTCGGACGGGGTTGATCTCACGTACCGTCCGGCTAGAGCCCGTCACGCCAGCCAGGTGGGGAACTGACATCGGCAACCGAGGATCGGGAGCACCGGGGGAGTTTTTCCACGGAGTATTTACGCGTCGGTCCCCGACGTTCACGTAACCGAAACACGCGTCGTCCCCGGGAAGGACGAAGAATACGGCTCCTTCGGTCGGTCCGTACTCCGGACCACCGATGCCGTCCGACGTCCTGCTCTCCTTCCGTAGGCGGACCCCAGAACGGGTTCTGGGACTGCTCTGATCGGATCACTAACGATGGAAATAGAAATCGCTACGATCGGCGGCTACGAGGAAGTCGGCCGCCAGATGACGGCTGTCCGTGCCGGAGACGACGTGGTCGTCTTCGACATGGGACTCGATCTCTCGAAGGTATTGATTCACGACAACGTCGAGACCGAGGGGATGCACTCGCTCGACCTGATCGACATGGGTGCCATCCCGGACGACCGCGTCATGTCCGAGCTTGGCGGCGAGGTTCAGGCGATCGTCCCGACTCACGGCCATCTCGATCACATCGGGGCAGTCAGCAAGCTCGCGCATCGCTACGACGCCCCGATCGTCGCGTCCCCGTTCACGCTCGAACTCGTCAAGGAGGAGATCCACGACGAAGGGAAGTTCGCCGTCCAGAACGACCTCGTGAAGATGGACGCCGGCGAGACGATGACGATCGGCGATCGGGTCGAACTCGAGTTCGTGAACGTCACCCACTCGATCATCGACGCGATCAACCCGGTGTTGCACACGCCGGAGGGGGCGATCGTCTACGGGCTGGACAAGCGCATCGATCACACGCCGGTCGTCGGCGACCCGATCGACATGGACCGGTTCCGGGAGATCGGTCGCGAAGGGAAGGGCGTCCTGTGCTACATCGAGGACTGCACCAACGCCGAAAAGAAGGGCCGCACACCCAGCGAGTCAGTGGCTCGACGTCACCTCAAGGACGTCATCTACAGCATGGAGGACTACGACGGCGGGATCGTCGCCACGACGTTCTCCAGCCACATCGCCCGAGTGACGAGCCTGGTCGAATTCGCGGAAGATATCGGCCGTGAACCGGTCCTTCTCGGCCGATCGATGGAGAAGTACTCCGGTTCTGCCGAACGTATCGGTGCCGTGAATTTCCCGGACGACCTCGGCATGTACGGGCATCGGAAGTCCGTCGATCGGACGTTCAAACGCATCATGAACGAGGGCAAGGAGAACTTCCTGCCGGTCGTGACGGGCCACCAGGGCGAGCCCCGGGCGATGCTCACCCGGATGGGCCGCGGCGAGACGCCGTACGCGCTTGACGACGGCGACAAGGTGATCTTCTCGGCCAGGGTCATCCCCGAACCGACGAACGAGGGGCAGCGCTACCAGTCGGAAAAGCTGCTGGGCATGCAGGGGGCCCGAATTTATGACGAGGTCCACGTCTCGGGACACCTCTCGCGCGAAGGCCACTACGAGATGCTCGACGCCCTCCAGCCCCAGCACGTCATCCCCGCCCACCAGGACATGGGAGGCTATTCCAAGTACGTCGACCTTGCCCAGAGCCAGGGCTACGAACTCGGCCGCGACCTCCACGTCACCTCGAACGGCAATACGATTCAACTAGTGTAGCGGACCCGTAGACCAATTCGACTCCCGGTCGCGGGACGGTCCCTGGACCGCCGTTCAATCCGTCGGCGTGTCCGATTCCCCATCGTCAGTCGCCACGCCAGCCGTCCCGACCGAAGCGGCTCCCTCGCCCCCTTCCTCCTCGACGACGCCCTCCTCCCAGCCGCCGCGGTAGAACCAGAGTACCCCCACGACGAAGGCGGCGACGCCGGAGATCGACAGCGACCACCAGAGCCCCAGGGCCGCGAACGGCAGGTAGTAGGCGAGCAGCCAGGCCAGGGGGATGCGGAAGACCCACCGCGAGAGGACCGACAGGACGAAGGCCACCTTCGTCTCGCCGGCCCCCCGGAAGGCCCCCTGGAGCACCATCAGCCCACCGAGGAGGGGCCAGAAGGGGGCGACGATCCGGAGCAGGGTTACCCCCTCGTCGATCACCGCCACGTCGTCGATGAACACGCGCATGGCGACGTCCGGGAAGGCGAACGTCAGGCCGCCGGCGGCGAGCAGGATGCCCATCGCGCCGGCGGTCGCCTTCCAGGCGACTTCGCTGGCCCGATCGGGCGTCCGAGCGCCGAGGTTCTGCCCGACGCCGGTCGCCGCGGCTTGCCCGACGGCCCCGGAGACGGTCCAGGAGACGGACATCAGTCGCATTCCGATCCCGTACGCCGCGGTCGGGACCGGGCCGAACCGGGCGACGAGTCCGGCGAAGGCCACGGCGGCGAAGCTCCGGGTCAGCCCGTCGAGGGTCGCCGGATAGCCGATCCCGACGATCTTTCGCAGGATCGCTGGTTCGGGGGCGAGGTCGCGGATCCGTAGCCGGATGCCCCAGCCGCCGTGCAGCAGGATGCCGAGCCCGACGAGGGCGGCGAGGATCCGTGAGATGAGCGTGGCGACGGCCGCCCCACGCGTTCCGAGCGCGGGAAAGCCGGCCCACCCGAGGATGAAGAACGGGTCGATGACCACGTTCAGCCCGGCCGAAATGACCACCAGCCACATCGCGGTCTTGGTGTCGCCGGCCGCCCGGAGGACCGCCCGGAACGCGAAGAAGAGGAACGTGAACGGGATCGAGAGGAACATGACTTCGATGTAGTCGATAGCGTCCCGGTAGACGGCACCCTCCGCGCCGATCAGCGAGACCAGCGGGTGTCGGACTGCGAAGCCGACGGCGGCGAGCGCGAGCGCGACCCCCACCGCGAGGATGACGGTCTGTCCGACCGCCTTCTCGGCCGCCCGCTCGTTCCCTGCCCCGATGTGCTGCGAGACGACCGCCACCGCCGCGGCGGTGATCCCCATCGCGGTCGAGATGAACAGCCACGCGGTGGGGAACATGAGCGAAACCGCCGCGACGGCGTTGGCGTCGACCCGGCCGACCCAGAACATGTCCGCGAGGTTGTAGACCGTCTGGAGGAGGTTGCCGGCCACCAGCGGCCACGCCAGCGTGACCAGCTTCGGGCCGATGGAACCCTCCGTCATGTCGACGCGCGACTCGTCCGGACCGGCCATACGCTCCCATCTGGGACAGCCGTCCCTTTAGCGCGTTCGTTTCTCGGCAAGGATGACCGGTCCCTCGGCTGGCTCGACCCTCCTGCCGGACACTCCTGCCGTACCCGTCGCCCCCGTGACGCCGCCTTTTTGAGTGCCCCGCCCCCCGGTTCGAGTATGGGAGACGTTCCGAACGAGGACCTCATCGAACTCCTCTACGCGGTCGACGAGGACCAGCCCGCGGCCGCCATCGTCAATGACGACGTCGGGCCACACGTCGTGGTCAACACGGGCCAGATCGGCGATACCGTCGAGTCCCAGCTCTCGATGATCGCAGCGCACATGTCCTGGCTCGCGGATCACACGGAGGCGGACCTCGAAACGGTGGCCGACGACGCGCTCGAGATAGCCCTGGAAATGCAGGCGACGGGAGGGTTCAAAACGAGGTCGGACGACCAGTCGCAGGGGTAGGTCGACGCGGTCACGACCTACCCGGGACGTGCCACAGCTATTTGCACCGCCGTCCCCAACGTGAAGCGGATGAGCGATTCGGGGGCCGACTTCGAGACGCCGCCGGGCTGGATCGCGGCCGCGTTGCTGCTCGTGGCTGCGCTGGGCGGCGCCATCCTGGTCGGGACCTGGCCGCTGGGTGGCCAAGCGGCAACGCCGCTCGCCGACCAGCCGGCGGAACCCCGGATCGTCACGCCGGTCGAGAACGGAACGGGGCTCTGGCCGTACACGGCCCGGGCCCGGAACCACGGCGCCCGCACGCTGGCCATCAACCTCGTCGTCCTGGGTGATACCGAGGACGTTCACGAGGCGATGACCAACCGGACCGGGCCGGCGTGGACCGAGACGCCGGCGGAGAAGGAGGGGGCCGGTGCGGAGACGTTCGCCGCCGAGGTCGAGGACGGAAACGAGACTGCCGGCAACC
>JBLGCL010000184.1:0-5351 GCA_047617305.1 Natronomonas sp. | reverse complement strand
ATTCGGGGACAGGGAGACAAAGCACTTATCGATTATCGGCCGACGCGGATCGCCGGAGGAGCCAGGGTATACTGATCGACGGAACTGTTGAGAGAATTCGCCGTCCCCATGACTCGGCGAATATCTACGGATTGCTGTAAGTCATTACCGGATCGACCGCACGCAGTCGTGCGGTCGTACCAGTAAACAGTTACAGCAATCCGTATCTATCAAGGCTCCCGTCGATCAGTATACGGTCCTTGAAAATTCTTGCGAGCATGTTCGGCCCCGTTCTCGCCGAGAGACGCCGACAACCGGACTTAAGTCTACCCGGTGCAAGCACACAGCCATGAGTCAGCAGGAGCCACCGGACCGAGAAGACCTCCGGTACGAGAAAGACCCCGACCTGCCGAGCAACGAGGTCACGCAGGGAACAGAACGTGCCCCCCACCGCGCGATGTTTCGCGCCATGGGCTACGACGACGAGGACCTCTCGTCACCGATGATCGGCGTCGCCAACCCCGCCGCCGACATCACGCCCTGTAACGTTCACCTCGACGACGTCGCTGATTCTGCCTACGAGGGCATCGACGACGCCGACGGCATGCCCATCGAGTTCGGGACGATCACCATCTCCGACGCCATCTCCATGGGGACGGAGGGGATGAAGGCCTCCCTCATCTCGCGGGAGATCATCGCCGACTCCGTGGAACTGGTCTCCTTTGGCGAGCGCATGGACGGCCTGGTGACCATCGGTGGCTGTGACAAGAACATGCCCGGGATGATGATGGCCTCGATCCGGACCGACCTGCCCTCGGTGTTCCTCTATGGCGGGTCGATCATGCCCGGCGAACACGGCGGCCGCGAGATTACCATCCAGAACGTCTTCGAGGGCGTCGGTGCCGTCTCCGACGGCGAGATGAGCGAGGACGAACTCGACGAGATGGAGCGCCAGGCCTGTCCCGGGGCGGGGTCCTGCGGTGGGATGTTCACTGCCAACACGATGGCCTCGATCAGCGAGGCGCTGGGCTTTGCGCCCCTGGGGAGTGCCAGCCCGCCCGCCGAGGCCGAGAGCCGCTACGAGGAAGCCCGCCGGGCAGGCGAACTCGCCGTCGAAGTCGTCGCCGAGCGACGACGCCCCTCTGACTTTCTGACTCGGGAGTCTTTCGAGAACGCCATCGCGCTCCAGGTCGCCGTCGGCGGGTCGACCAACGCCGTCCTCCACCTGCTGGCGATGGCCGCCGAGGCGGGCGTCGATCTCGACGTCGAGACGTTCAACGAGATCAGTCGCCGGACGCCCAAGATCGCGGATCTCCAGCCCGGCGGCGAGCGCGTCATGAACGACCTCCACGAGGTCGGGGGCGTCCCGGTCGTGCTCAAGGCACTCTCCGAGGCGGACCTGCTGGCTGGCGACGCGCTCACGGTCACCGGGAACACGATTGCCGAGGAACTGGACGAGATCGAGCCACCAGCGATCGCTGACCTCGACGTCGACTTCCTCCACCCGGTCGACGACCCCATCCACGAGCGGGGCGCGATCCGCATCCTCACGGGCAATCTCGCTCCCGACGGCGCTGTCATCAAGATCACGGGCGAGGACCACCTCCACCACGAGGGTCCCGTCCGCGTCTTCGAGAGCGAGGAACCCGCCATGGAGTACGTCCAGGAGGGCCACGTCGAGTCGGGCGACGTGCTCTGTATCCGCAACGAGGGGCCACGGGGCGGTCCGGGAATGCGCGAGATGCTCGGGGTCACCTCCGCCGTCGCCGGGCAGGGCCACGCCGAGGACGTCGCACTCTTCACCGACGGGCGCTTCTCGGGAGCGACCCGTGGCTTCTCCATCGGTCACGTCGCGCCCGAAGCCTACGTCGGTGGCCCCATCGCCGCCCTCGAAGACGGCGACACCGTCACTATCGACATCGACGACCTCGAACTCTCCGTCGATGTCACGGACGAGGAACTCGAGCGCCGCCTCGAAGAACGCGACGAGCCAGACCCGCCCTACACCAACGGCGTTCTGGCGAAATTCGTGCGCGATTTCGACTCGGCGGCCAACGGCGCGGTCACGAACCCCGGCGTGAAGTGGGACTGACCGACTCGCCGACTGCCTATCGGACGTTTGCGATGCAGTGTCACACAAATCGCTCTTTGTGCTTCACGAGGTTCTTAGGGGCGTCTTCCGCAACTGTGCTGTATGGACAGACGTACCTTCCTCGCCACCTCGACTACAGGCCTCGCCCTCGCGAGTGCAGGCTGTTCGGGGCTGCTCGGGAGCACGGTCACGCTGACGGGTCCCGAGACCGAGACGCAGGACGACGGCCGTGAGAAGTACCACACGTACAACCAGGACGGTGAACGCGTCGTCACGGTCGGGTTCACCCAGCGGACGGTCCCCGCGACGCTGTCAGACCGGTTCGGGTTCCGGATCACGGCTGCCCACAGCGACGAGACGACGATCGAATCCTTCCAGTTCGACCTGCGCGCCCCGCGGACCTCTGTCGATCCGCCAGCCGAGTTCTACCTCGGGGCACCTGCCGGCGGCCTCTGGCCCGACATTACCCTCGAAGAGATCGACGACGGCTTCACGCGCATCGCGCTCGAAGACACCGGCGAACTCGGTGAAGGCACGCTCGGCCTCGACACCATCGTCGACCCTGGGTCTGTCCCGGCCGAATCGATCGCCATCCGCGCCGAAATGACGGTCTCCGCGTCCGGATCTGCCGGTCGAACGTACCGCATCAGCCCACAGACGGAGTTCGCGCCAGTGACCTCCTGATACTATCGGCTATACTCACGTGAGCAGTTTCGTCACCCGTCGTGGCGGAATCGCTCACGAAGTTATAGCCGACAGTATGACGCCAGGCAGACAACACCGATTTGGTAGTCCGGCCCAATGATTCGCCAGGATGGCCGACGACCCGGAGCCGACCGGTTCGCCGGAGGACGCCGACGAGGGCGCGCCCAGTCACATCGAGAACCCACGGCGTGCGATTGCCACGGTCTTTGCCATCGTCTTCGTGGATCTGCTGGGGTTTGGCATTCTCATCCCGATCATTCCGCTGTACGTCCGGAGTTTCGGCGCCAGCGAGTTCGTCGTCGGCCTGCTCGTGGCGGCCTACTCGCTGTTCCAGTTTTTCGGCGCACCGATTCTGGGTCGCCTCTCCGACGAGCGGGGCCGCCGCCCGGTCTTGCTCATCTCGCTTGCGGGGAGTACGATCGCGTGGACGCTGTTCGGCCTCGCCCACGCGCTGTGGGTCCTGTTCGTGGCCCGGATCCTCGCGGGACTGATGGGCGGGAACATCGCCACCGCACAGGCGTACATGGCCGACATCACAGCGCCCGAGGACCGAGCCAGGGGGCTGGGACTGCTCGGCGCGGCGTTCGGACTGGGCTTCGTCTTCGGGCCGGCGCTGGGCGGCGTCTTCTCGGCCGGGCCCGTCGTCGCCTCCGTGGACGGTCTGGTTCCGGCGGTCGTTCCGATCACCGAGTTTACGCTCCCGAGTTTCGTCGCCGCAGGGGTGACGGGGCTGAATCTCGTGGCTGCGTTTTTCGTCCTCCCGGAGACGCGCCCGGAGGGAAGCGTTCCCGACGAGCGCTCGCGCGTCCAGCGCCTGCGGGAGTCGCTTTCCGACCCCACACTCAGGGGTCTGATACTCGCCTTCTTCCTCTTCTCGCTTGCCTTCTCCGGGATGGAGAGCATGTTCGTCCTGTTCACGAAGGACCTCTACGGGTTCGGCCCGGCGGCCAACGGCTACCTGCTGGCCTACCTCGGCGTCGTCATCGCAATCGTGCAGGGTGGCCTGGTCGGTCGCCTCACAGAGGTTGTCGGGGAGCGACGCCTCGCAATCGTCGGTGTCGGGATCGAACTGTTCGCGCTCTCCTTGCTCCCGTTCTCGCCGGCGCTCGGTTCGGTCCTGCCCGCTCTGGGACCGCTCCCGGTCCTGGGAACGGTGCTTCCCGGGACGGTTACCGCGCTGCTCGTCGTCGTGACGGTGCTGTCCGTCGGCAACGGCTTCGCGAACGTCTCGCTGAACACGCTGGTCTCGCGGTCGGCGGGCGCCGACGAACAGGGCGGGGCCTTCGGCCTCACCCAGAGTGCCGGCAGTCTCGCCCGCACCGGTGGCCCCATCATCGCCGGCGCGCTCTACGCGGCGGTCACCTACTGGCTCCCCTTCGTCGTTGCCGGCCTGCTCATGCTCCCGATTCTCGCCGTCCTCGTCTCGCGGCGCTTCCGCGAGGGTGTGGCTGTGCCCGCGTGACTGTCAGTCCGACTTCGACCGCCAGCGGTCCCAGGCCACGTCAGACAGGATGTGTACGACCAGCACGACGCCGGCCACGACCGCGAGCCCGGGTGCGGGACCGGCGAGGAGGGCCACGAGAGCGACAGTGATGAGGACGTGTGTCGCCAGTCGGGCCGCCGAACCGACGTCGCCCGGGTCGAAAATCTCGTCCTGGTCGAGCAGCGCCATCCGCGGGTCCGCGAGACACCGAGTCAGCGCGTCCCAGGATCCAGTCCGCACCCGCGCGATGACGAAGTGATCGAGGTCCACGAAGGTTCCCAGCAGGCCGGCGAACGCGACAGTCACCACCCACGGGACGGGCGTGTCGATCACCGCCGCCAGGGCGAGACCGACCCCGACCGAGATGGGGAAGTGATGGCGTGAACGCATCGGTCGCTGTGGCTGTCAGTGAGTGTGATCGTCGTGGCTCTGTTCGTGGCCGTCCTCCTCCTCACCCTCGTCGTGGTCGTGATGACTGGCCGACACCGTCTCGCCGGTCGGCACGCCACAGAGGTTTCCATCCTCGAAGCGCTTGGCACGGAGATAGCGTGCCCGGTAGCGGTTCGCGCCCTCGCCGACGTCGGCTTCGCGGATCTCCTCCGTGGTGCCCTCCGCGACGGCCCCGACGACGTCTTCGATCTGTGCTTTCTCGCTGGGCGTCAGTTCGAACTCGTAGGTGCGGGTCTCCTCGCGTTCGAGCATCGCCCACTGGCGGGCGGCAGCAACCACGAGCGAACATGGCTCCCGGCAGGGGAACGCGCCGTCCCCCCGGGGAACGTCGAGCAGGTCGTCCTCGCCGCCGTCCCACTCGCGGCGCTTGAGACACTGCGAGTCGACACAGCAGGATTCGGCGACCCACGCGACGGCCTCGCGGTCGAGTTCGCCGACGACGCCGTAGATGCCGGTCTGGCGGTCGGCGGCCTCGGGCCAGTGGGTCACGTCGAGGTCCCCGTCCCGTTCGCGATGCCAGTTTGCGATGGTCGCCGGATAGAACGTATCGACCGTCCGGACCACCTCCTCGGGGTCGAGGTCGACGAAGACCCACCCCCGCTGGAGCGTCGGGGCCGTCGAGAGCGGGCGGTACCGATCCCG
>JBLGCL010000183.1:0-5388 GCA_047617305.1 Natronomonas sp. | reverse complement strand
ACAAGCACATGCTCGGCTTCGACTCGGGGGCCCGGGCGATGGTGACGGCCGTGAAGGAGGCCGTCGACAACGCCCTGGACGCCGCCGAGGAGGCCGGCATCTACCCCGACATCTACGTCGAAATCGAGGAGTCGGGCGACTACTACCGGGTCGTCGTCGAGGACAACGGCCCCGGCATCACGAAGGAGGAAGTGCCAAGAGTCTTCGGGAAACTGCTGTACGGAAGCCGCTTCCATAAGAGGGTTCAAGCCCGCGGCCAACAAGGCATCGGAATTTCTGCAGCTGTTCTTTACTCGCAATTAACTAGCGGGAAGCCAGTTACGATCACCAGCCGCCCGAAGGGCGCTTCCGAGGCCCGCCGGTTCGACCTCCTCATCGACACTGACGACAACGAACCCGAGATCAAGGGCGAGGAGCGCACCTCGTGGGATCGCCCGCACGGCACCCGCATCGAAATGGAGATGGAGGCGAACATGCGTGCGCGGTCCCAGCTTCACCAGTACATCAGGAACACGGCGGTCGTCAATCCGCACGCCCGCATCGAACTCCTGGAGCCCGATGCCCACCTGAAGTCCGAACGGGCTGAGAACGCCGAACTCCCGGCCGAGACGGAGGAAATCGCCCCACACCCGCACGGCGTCGAACTCGGGACGCTCCGGAAGATGCTGGAGGCGACCGACTCCCATTCGACCTCCGGGTTCCTCCAGAACGAGTTCACCCGGGTGGGCAAGAAGACGGCCGAGGGCGTCATCGCGGCGTTCAGGGACCGCCACTTCGGCCGCGAGATGTCCTGGTCGGTCCCCGGGACCCACGAATCGGCCGACGTCAAGGGTGCAGTCGCGGAAGCCACGGCGAACAAGGGCCAGTCGGCGACCGAAGCCTTCGCCGAAGCCGTGGCCGACGGCGTCGCCGACCGCGACCGGATCGTCCACCACGAACTGGTCGAAATCGTCGCCGAAGCCGCGGAAGCGACGGCGGAGGAGACCGGCACGACGTTCGGCGACACCGTCCAGGAAAAGGCGGTCGCCGCGGCGTGGGGCGAAATCGTCGGTGGAAGCGACGGAAAGGAGGCCGACGCAGAGGTCGAGAACGCGGGGGACCGCCGCCGGGCCGACTGCTACCGGATCGTCGACGAGGCGACGAGTTCCCGCAAGGACGACGCCACCGTGGAGGGCGTGGCCTCCCGACTCGCCGCCAAGTTCGCGAACGCCGAGGACGACCGTGACCGGGTGACCCGGGAGACCCTCCGGGAGTTCGTCGACCGCGCCGCCGACATGACGGAGGAGCGCGAGGACGTCTCGTTCGGCGAGACGGCCCGCGAGAACGTCGTGGAGGCGGTCTGGGACCGGGCCCGGACGGTGCTCGACGATCCGCCCCTCGTCCGGGAGCTGGTCGAGGACCGCGACGCGGCCAGCCGGCTCCTCGAGGCGATGCGGGAGACGGACATCATGGCCCCGCCGACCTCCTGTCTCTCGCCCATCACGGAGGAACTGGTGGAGGCCGGCCTGCGCAAGGAGTTCGACGCGGACTTCTACGCCGCCGCGACCCGGGACGCCGAGGTCCACGGGGGCGACCCGTTCGTCGTGGAGGCCGGCATCGCCTACGGGGGCGACCTCGACGCCGACGGGACCGTCGACCTGCTGCGCTTCGCCAACCGCGTGCCCCTGGTCTACCAGCGCGGCGCCTGCGCGACGACCGACGTGATAAAGGACATCGGCTGGCGCAACTACGGGCTCGACCAGCCCGGCGGGTCGGGACTCCCGAACGGCCCGGCAGTGATCATGATCCACGTCGCCTCGACGAACGTGCCGTTCACGAGCGAGTCCAAGGACGCCCTGGCGAACATCCCGGCCATCGAGGACGAGATCGAACTGGCCGTCCGCGAGGCCGCCCGGGACCTGAAGAGCTACCTGAACAAGCGCCGGTCGATGCAGAAGCGCCGGCGCAAGCAGGACCAGCTCGCCACGCTCCTGCCGGCGATGGCCGAGAAACTCTCGTCGGTGACGGGCCGCGAGGAACTGAACATCGACGACTCGCTCGCCCGCATCATGAACAACGTTCTCGTCGACCGCGAGCGGGAGGACGGGACGATCCGGCTGACCGTCGAGAACAACACCGACGTCTCCGTCGACCCCGAGATCACCGACATCGTCACCGCCGAACCGGAGGACGCCGACGGCGCCACCGTCGTCGAACTCGACGACGAGTGGTTCGTGAAGTGGTCGCCTTCGATACCGGGCGGGGAGGCGGCTACCCTGGAGTACCGCGTCGCGGACGTCGCCGAGTTCGACGTCTCGGTCGAGGGCGTCGAAGAAGAGAAACTGACCGTCAACGCCTGACCACCCATGAGCACCGACAGTTCCGACAGTTCGAATCCCGAATCGGACGACGCGCGAGACCGACTCATCGCGCTGGCCGAGGAGTTCTACGACCAGTTCGAGGGCGGCGAGGTCCCCCGGATGCAGTTGCCCACGCGGACCAAGAGCAACATCGAGTACGACGAGGAGAAGAACGTGTGGGTCTACGGGGACCGCTCCAGCACCCGCACGGCCAAGACCGTCAGCGGGGCCCAGAAGCTGCTGAAGTCGGTCTACACCATCGACTTTCTCGCCCGTCAGCTCGACGAGGACCGCTCCTCGACCCTGCGGGAACTGTACTACCTCTCGGAGAGCTGGGACCTCGACGAGGCCCAGTTCAACGGTCAGGACGAGTCGAACAAGCTCGTCGAGGACCTCGAGATCGTCACCGGCGTCAAGCGCGAGGACTTCCACATGCGGCCCGAGGAGTCGGGGGCGACCCTGATGGGGCCGCTGAAGCTCCGCGAGCAGACCCGCCGCGGCGAGCGCGAGATCCACTGCCAGGAGGACGTTGGCGAGGGCGGCTACCAGATCCCGAACAACCCGGACACCATCGAGTTCCTCGACAACGACGCCGCGTTCGTCCTCGCCGTCGAGACCGGCGGCATGCGCGACCGCCTCGTCGAGAACGGCTTCGACGAGGAACACGACGCGCTGATCGTCCACCTCAAGGGTCAGCCCGCGCGGGCGACCCGGCGGATCACCAAACGCCTCCACGACGAACTCGGCCTCCCGGTGACGGTCTTCACGGACGGTGACCCCTGGTCCTACCGGATCTACGGGTCGGTCGCCTACGGGTCGATCAAGAGCGCCCACCTCTCCGAGTACCTGGCGACCCCCGAGGCGGAGTTCGTCGGGGTCCAGCCCGAGGACATCGTGGAGTACGAGCTCCCGACCGACCCGCTCGCCGACTCGGACGTGAACGCGCTCGAGAGCGAACTCGAGGATCCGCGGTTCCAGACCGACTACTGGGAGGAACAGATCGAACTGCAACTCGACATCGGGAAGAAGTCCGAACAGCAGTCGCTCGCCTCCTACGGCCTCGACTTCGTGACCGAGACGTACCTCCCCGAACGGCTCTCGGAGATGGGCGTGATCTAGGCCCGGAGTTCGGTCGCCGCCCACGGGTCGAGGCCTCGTCACTCGCGAAACATTACATCGACGATATGTTTATCGTGCCATGTCACCACTGGGTCTTCGATGAAGGGGAAGACGATTCTCGTCATCGTACTCGCGCTGACGGTCGTTCTCGCCGGGTGTACCGGCGGCAACGGCCCGGCGGCCGACGGGAACGACGACAGCAATGGGGGCGACGGGGGACCGAACGAAGGGAACGGAAACGGGAACGGGGACGATAGTGCCGGGACCGGCGACACCTGGCGGTTGTTCGAGTTCGACCGGACCGGGAAGTACACGTTCGACGTCTTCATGGAAGACGAGGGATCGGGCACGCTCGTCTGGGACGTCCAGCGCGTCTCGGGCGACCAGGTGACCACGCACGTTACCTACGACGTCGGAGAGGTGAACTACGAGTCGACCGTGACCGGGACGGCCGACGTCACACGGGGACAACTCATGACGACCCCCGCCGGTGGGCTCCTGACCGCGACCATGTTCACGCCCGGTCTCTGGTACGGCGGGCGGGAACTGGCGGTCGGCAACGGCTGGTCCTACCAGACCGGCGAAGGGTCCGGGAGCTTCGAGGTGACCGAGAAGCGGACCGTCGGGGGGCTCACCTGCTACGCCACCGAAATGAAGGTCGACGGGACGCTCCGCCACGAGGGCTGTTTCTCGCCGGACCACGGTCTGGCACCCTACTCCGCCTGGTACGACGAGGACGGCACCCTCGTGACGGAGATGGAACTCGTGGAGTACGGCCCGACCGCGGGCTCGAGCGATGACGGCGACGACGGGGCCGACGACCGCGAGGACTCGGACGACGTCGACGACGAGGTTGGCGACGACGAACCCGACGAAGGGTCGGTCGACGACGCCGCGGACCGGTGGAACGCTCTGGAGTTCGAGTCTCCGGCGACCTACACGTACGACGTGTTCCTCGAGGACGAGGGGTCCGGGACGCTGGTCTGGGACGTCCAGCAGGTGTCCGGCGACCGGGTAACCGTCCGGATCGACTACCAAGTCGGGGACGTCAGCTACCAGTCGACCGTCACCGGGACTCCGGAGACCGTCCGCCAGCAGACGATGATGACGCCGGCCGGTGTCCTGCTCATGCTGACAATGTACACGCCGATGACCTGGTACGCGGACCAGGACCTGACGGTGGGCAACGAGTGGTCCATCGCGACCGACGACGGGACGATGCGGTTCGAGGTGACCGGCACGGACACCTACGCCGGCGTCCAGTGTTACGCGACCGAGGTGACGATCGACGGAACCACCCAACACGAGTCGTGCATCTCGCCGGATCTCGGCCTGGCGCCGTACTCGGCCTGGTACGACGAAAACGGGGCCCTCCAGGTGAAAATCGAGCTGGTGAACTTCGAGGAGAACTGACTCGCGGAGAGACGAGGCGGCGGGGATGGCCGGGGAAGCAGCGGTATTGCTGCTTCGTGGAGATGGGCCGGCAAGGCCTCTGTGTAGGTGTGAAAAGCGAAGCCGGATAGGGAGTTGCGTCCGCCCCATCCGGCCCCCGAACTCCCCCCAAGGAGTGCAGGTGGTCACTGACTCGTGGATCAGTGCCTGCAACTACCAGGTAGTATCGCACCCACATAACCTTAACGAATGTTTATTATATTTATTTCAAGCCGTTCACAGTAACTGGAACGAACCACCGGACGGGGAGAAACCGAAATGACGGAGGACCGCACTGGCGGGTTCGCGGTGTCGTTTTTCGGGGGTTGATCGGTGTGGAGTGGCCGCGTTGCCACCGTCGACGCCCCTCCCCGACCCGTCCATCCTCGCGCCGTTCGTCGGCTCGGCGGTCTTCCCGGTCTCGACCTCGTGGTGGACTCGACGGTACGATACTACGATGGGATCGCGAGTACCCCCAGATCCCTCCCGGAGGGGGGAG
>JBLGCL010000182.1:0-5459 GCA_047617305.1 Natronomonas sp. | reverse complement strand
TCGAGGATCATCGACGTCAAACGGAGCCAAAAGAGCGAGTGTCGGGCGACCGTTCGAAGCGCGAGACCGTCTTCGTCGCGACGGTTCGGCCGTCCGACCGGCCGTCGAGCCCTCCGCTCCGACCCGGCTTCAGAGCCGGGATTCGACCTCACACCGGAGGGTTGCGGCGGCGGTATCGATCTCCCCGTCGAGGTCGAACAGCTCGTACCAGTCCGCCAGGTGGGTCATCGACCGGAGGGCCGAGAGCAGTTCGTAGCAGTCACGGTTCGCACGGGTTTGCTCCTCGACGGCGGTGGGTCCTCGCTCGCGGTAGCCGTCCAGGAGTGCCTCACGGACGAGATCGCGACGATCGGGCACGTCGGGGGCGAACAGGTATGGACCGCCTGCGAGGCTCCAGGCGACGTTCACGATATCGTAGTCCGGGGTGGCTGCGATCGAGAACTCCCAGTCCAGCATCGCGCTCACCGTGTTGTCTTCCAGTAGGACGTTTTCCAGGGCGTTGTCGATCCGGGCGAGCGCCGGCTCGAACGGGCCTTCGACGTCGTCGATGCGGGACCGAATCACGGGCTCCGCGTCCGGTGCGATGTCAGCAAACTGCGTTCCTTCGAGTTGGGTGACCGTCCCGCTGGCCCACTCGTGAAGCCGCTCCTGCCAGTCCCAAATCGGATCCTCGACAGTCACGGTACCCACCGCTCCGCTCGGTCGTTCGCCCCCGAGCGCGGGCCCGTCGGCGGTCAGGAACCCGTATGCGTCCACAGCATCCAGCGCGTGGAGGGCCGCGAGATATCGCCCCGTGTCGCGGGCAACCGTTCGCAGTGTGCGGTCCGAAAGCGACGGGAGTTCCGTTCGGTGTGTCGTTTGGCCGAGGAGCGCTTCCAGCAGCACGAACGGGGCCGGGAGGCTCCCGTGGTGGTCGACAGTGCCGACCACTGGCGGGACCGGAATGTCGGTCTCTGCGTTCAGTATCGCCAGCAATCTGGCTTCCAGGTTCACCGATGGGGACTTCTCCTGTGGTGTCGCCTTGAGGTAACACTCCCGGGTCCCGTCCGGCGTGTCGACAGCGAGTCGATAGACGACGTGGTGGCCTCCCTCCGTTGGTGTCGCTTCATCGAGGTCCCACGATGGCACAATCGTGGTGACCATTCGATCCAGTTCGTTCCAGGAGAGGGAGGTGTCGTATTGCATTCCTCATTGTGATCCCGAGTGGTTCGATCCTCGATCGACCTACCCGCCCGGTGACTTCCACGAGGGGCGTGTTAGTCGACTACCGACGACGGTGGAAAACGCGACAGAAGCACTCCGGAGACGGCGTGCCGTTTCATACGACGTGCACGGTACGAACTCACAAGCTTCTGTCGGAGGATCAAACGGGTGTTTGTTCCAATTCCGAAGGAGCATTGCTACGAACATTGGCACTCGGGGCGGCGATCGTTTCCGTCAGCGAGGTCGACGTTCGCCCCGTCCCGTCGGTTACCCCCCTCTCCTCGGCAGTCCTCGATCCGGCGAAACCCTTAGGTCGCAATATGGAAACGTGCGTACATGGTCGCAACGGACGCAGCCCAGGTGTTCGAGGAGATCTCCGAGTACGATACGACGTCGCTGTTCAAGCCGAAGGTCGTCTCCCTCGTGGTCACCGACAGCGAGGAGAAGGGGCCGAACCTCATGACGGCGTCGTGGTTCATGCTGGCGGGCTACGACCCGTTCCGGTATCTGCTGTCGGTGAGTCACAAGACCTACACCTACGAGGTCATCGAGGAGAACCCCGAGTTCGTGCTGGCTGCACCGTCCGTCGAGATGATCGACGCGCTGACGCTGGCGGGCCAGGTCAGCGGACGGGACCTCGACAAGATCGACCATCTCGGCCTCGAGACGGTCCCCGGCAGCGAGATCGACGTGCCCCTCCTCGCGGACGCGGTCGGCAACGTCGAGTGTTCCGTGATGGACTCCTTCGAGTTCGAGGGCTGTACCTACTACTTCGGGAACGTGGAGGCGGCCCACGTCGTTCCGGGCGGTCTGGACGGCCGCGTGCTCTCGCTCGATTCGGACGTGCTGGCGTACATGGGCAGCGACTGGGGCGGCGACGGATCGGACGCGAAGTACCGGTACTACGCGGACCTGGACCCCGAGGACCTCGAACGGTATCCTGGCGAGGAGGTCATGGAAACGCTGCCGGAGGAACTGCGGGAGGAGTAGGGCGGAATCCCGCGCCACGGTCCCGACTGCCGGAACTGGCTTCTTGCGGCTCGAATCCGTCCGCTGTCGTTGGCTCCCGTCGGATCCGGGACTGGACCGACGACCACTCGGTATTTTGTTTCCCCCGCGGAATTCACAGTCACGGATGTCCGGTCAGGTGTACGACACGTACGTCGCTGCACTTCAGCACGACACCGCGGACGTGCCCGAGGACGCCATCCGGGTCGGCGTCGTCCGGCGGCCCCCGCCCTGGTTCCGGGCGCAGGTCGACGAGAACGTGCCCGAACTGGGACCGCCGGCGGACCTCCTGGAGGAGTTCAAAGATCGGTACGAAGCCCTCCAGGAGCAGGGATTGGGGGACGCCGAGGCACACGACGCCGCGCTGGAGGACGTCGATTACGACGATCGCTACAGATCGTATTTAGGCCGGTCTGACGGTGCCCGGGCGGCGATCGAGGCCCTCCGGGACCGCCTGGAAAGCGGGGACGACGTGGTGCTCGTGTGTTACGAGAACACCGACGAAAAGCGGTGTCACCGAACGCTTTTCGGGACCGAACTCGAGTGAGGGCTTCGGACGACGGTCGGTGGCGACAGAGTTGAATGGACGATTTTGAACACTACACAACGTTTTTGTACATTCGGCGGGATAACTGGGAAACATGTCCGACGCACACACGTTTCACGAATTCGGCGGCCGCGAGGTGCCCGAACCGCTCCAGGAACCGCTTCGGGGTCTCGCCGACGCCTTCGACGACGCCGTCGATCGGGAGGGCTTTCGGAAGCGCTTCGACGACGTCCTCCGGAACTACGCCGGCCGGCCGACGCCGATCACGTACGCGGAAACGCTGTCCGAGCGCTACGGCGCGGAGATCTACCTGAAACGCGAGGACTTGCTGCACGGGGGCGCGCACAAACTCAACAACACGATCGGGCAGGCGCTGCTCGCGAAGGAGGCCGGCAAGGACCGCCTCATCGCCGAGACCGGCGCCGGCCAGCACGGCACGGCCACCGCGATGGCCGGTGCCCTGCTCGGTCTCGACACCGAGATCTACATGGGGAAGACCGACGTCGAGCGCCAGAAGATGAACGTGTTCCGGATGCGACTCCTCGGGGCCACGGTGAACGAGGTCACGCGGGGCGACGCCGGCCTCGCGGAGGCCGTCGACGTCGCCCTCGAGGACTTCGCCGGGAACGTCGAGCACACCCACTACCTGGTCGGCAGCGTCGTGGGGCCGGACCCGTTCCCGCGGATGGTCCGCGAGTTCCAGTCGGTCATCGGCCGCGAAGCGCGGGAACAGTTCCTCGAGCGCGTCGGCGAGTTGCCGGACGCCTGCGTCGCCTGCGTCGGCGGCGGCAGCAACGCCATCGGCCTGTTCCACGCCTTCCGGGACGACGATGTCGCGTTCTACGGCGCCGAGGGCGGCGGCAAGGGTGCCGACTCGGGCCGCCACGCCGCGCCCCTCGCGGCCGACGAGCGGGAGGGCGTCCTCCACGGCATGCGGACCAAGATCATCGGCGATGACACCGAGGTCCACTCGGTGAGCGCCGGCCTGGACTACCCCGGCGTCGGTCCCGAACACGCGGCGCTGCAGGCGCTCGATCGCGCCGAGTACCACGCCGTCACCGACGACGAGGCGCTCGCGGCCTTCCGCGACCTGGCCGTGACGGAGGGGATCATCCCGGCGCTTGAGACGAGTCACGCCGTCGCGCTCGCAAAAGACCTGGCCGACCGGCACGACACGATCCTGATCAACCTCTCGGGGCGGGGCGACAAGGACATGCGGACCGCCGCGGACGAGTTCGATCTCGACTGACGGGCGGAAGATCAGTCGAAGGCGGACCCGGACGCCGCCACGAGCGAGTCCAGGTCGCCGCCCTCCGTGATCGCCCGGTGGAGCCAGGCCTCGTTTTCGTCCGAAAGGCGCTCGACGATCCGGACGAACTCCTCGACAGTGATGGGTCCGCCGTGCCGGTTCATCGCCCGGAAGACGTCGAAGACGGTGTGTTCGCCGTCGCTGCCGGTTCTAACCGCGGCGTCCACGACGTAGAGGAGTCTGGCGCCGCGGTCGTAGTCGGCGTGGGTGCCGTCCCACGCGGCCCGACTCGACAGGGCTGTGTCCTCGTAGTCGCCGATAACCGCGAGACGGTCCCGGACGTCGCCCTCGGTCACGCCCTCGAACTGCTCCTCGAGCATCCGGAAGGAGAAGTACGTCGCGCTGGCCTCGCCGAACCACCGCATCTCCGGAGCGAGCACGACGGTCCGTTTGGCGTGGACGTACTCGTGGATCCAGACGCTCGACACCTCGCCGTCCCAGAATGCGTGCTGGGTGACGTACCCGGCGTCGGCGTACATCACCCCGGCCGCCGGCAGGGCGTCCGGCGCGACGACGATGCTGACCGGTCCGGTCGAGTTCGGCGCGAGCGCGTATGGCCCCGTGAACGCCGCCAGGAAGCCGGCTTTCCGCCCGGGGTCGATGTCCATCCCGGACGGCGCCACGACCCAGACGCTCGCGTTGCCCTCGCGGGCGAACGCCCCGTTCAGATCGCCGACGAGAACCCAGTCTCCGACCGGGACGACGCCGGCGGTATGGTTGTCCGCGACACGTTCGAGGGGGTCCGGTAGCGCGGATCGCGGCAGGTACGCCCAGTTCCCGCTGGCGTTGACCAGCGCCGGATCGACGTCCTCGACAAGGAACTGGTGCGTCCCGTTCGCCGTCGAATACGTGACCGTGACGGACCGCTCGCCGGCCACGTTCTCGACGACGACTTCCGGCCCGTCCCGGACATCCGTCGCGTCGGCGTCCGGGCCGTCGAGCGTTGGTCCCACCACGACGACACCGATCGCGACGACGATCACGAAGAGGAAGACGGCCACTACGGCGGCCGTCGTCCCGGTCGTCGTCGCCCTCGCGTCGGGTGGGAGTCGTTCCATCGTGATCTCCAGCCCCCGCCGCAATCGCCCGTCGTCACGCGGCAGGAATCCTCGGGGGATCGTACCCGAGACGCACACTTAAGCGTTCGAGTCCACCTCGTCGACGGTCGCGACTCATGCCTCGATCCGTTCAGTCGGACGTGGCTCGAGTAGTTCGACGAACAGCCGTCGCCGGCCGCGTAACGTCCCGAACTGCGTTCCTCAGCGCCGATCCGGAGACAGTCGGGCAGGCGTCGGATGAGGAACGGCCACGGTTCACCGATCGGTTGGTCTCGATCGTCGAGGTAGTCCGGGACGGGCGGCCCCCTCTACTCGGGTTCCAGGACGTCCGGAG
>JBLGCL010000181.1:0-5463 GCA_047617305.1 Natronomonas sp. | reverse complement strand
TTACACGTCCAGGCGGGGATCGCCGGGTTCTTTACGGGTGCCGCAATCTGCGGGTTCTATCTCGGCTTTCGCACGCTGTCGAACGACGCCGAGTTCCGACGGGAGTGACGGTTCGAAGAGTTCCCCAGGACCCTGGCTACCCCTGAGGGGCCCCTGAACGTAATCGTACGTATTTGAACGGGTTACGTCCGGAACGACGGTACCCATATCGATACGACCGATCCGTTCGTCTCGACGGCCGGGTCGTCCCCACCACCCATCTTTGGGGCACGCAGTTCTCGACGTTGCCATCGTTCCACACGCGGCGCGGAGGGTGGCCGTTCCCGAGTTTCCCAGAACCCCGACTGCGAGACTAGGAGTTCACGAACGGCTATCGCAAGCGAACCGTTCCGAAGGGTGTTTCATCCCCCTTCCCGATTGTTGGGGCATGAGTACGCACCACGGGGTCGATACGCCGGGGAACGCCGACCAGGACGTGATCGCCGTCGACGCCGACGACAACGAACAGGGGCTGGTCAATCGCCTCGAGGCGCACACCGGTGACGGGGTCCGGCATCGGGCGTTCACCGTCCTCGTGTTCGACACGGACGGGGAGGTCCTCCTCGCCCAGCGAAGTCCGTCCAAGCGCCTGTGGAACACCTTCTGGGACGGCACGGTCGCCTCCCACCCTCGACAGGGACAGACCCAGAAGGAAGCGACGACCCAGCGACTGGAGGAGGAGCTGGGGATCGAACCCGACCAGTACGGGGACCTCAGAGTGACCGACAAGTTCGAGTACAAACGGTACTTCGAGAACGAGGGCGTCGAACACGAGGTCTGTACGGTACTGAAGCTCACGTTGACGGAACCGTCGTTGCGGCCCAATCCCGAGGAGGTCGCCGGCCTCCTGTGGGTCCCCTACGAACGATTGCACGAACATCCGGAATGGTACCGGCAACTTCGACTGTGTCCCTGGTTCGAGATCGCGGTCCGACGCGACTTCGATTGAAATCGCGACGATCCCGGCCGTCGCTTCCACTCGTCCGTCTCACGTCCCCGGGTTCCGACGTACGGTTTCGGTCCCGTCGTCGCTTTCCCTGCCGAGCGTGTCTTGTGTTAACAACCCTCGTATTTGAGGCTCGATCGTTACAGTTCCACCCGAGAGTGGTGTCCCTCGGGTGGACACCGTGACCGAAAACGCGACTCCGTCGGCGGGAGCGAAGCGCGTGCGCCTCTCACGGCCCGAAGTTTGGGTCGTCGATAACGTGACGACCGACAGGTTGATCGAGGCCGAAGAGCACAGCGAACCCAGCCCGAGGTGGACGACCTCGGTCACGAGGACCATCGAGGACGATCGACGGACGTTCACGACGTTCGAGGCGTGGCGCCTCCGGCAGGCACTCGTCGACGACGCCAACGACGACGAGACGCCGCCGTCCGACGCTTCGATCGCCGGAACCGTTGCCGATCGGCGCCAGTCCACCTTCGGGTCGCCGCCCTCAACCCTGCGGCAGGACGATGACGAACGGTTTGCCGAGCGCCGATAGCGACGCGGGAGTTCCACCTCACCCGCGAATCGCCGCCCAGACTGCCGTCACGCCGAGGAGAATCCCCGGCAGCATCGGGACCGCGACGAGGGCGACCCAGTACGGAATGACCGGTGGATTCCAGACGATGACGACCGGGGCCACGACGAAGGAGAAAGCGACCATCGCGAGGAGGGTCCACCCCCGCCACCCGAACGACTCGGCGTCAGCCTCGCCTCGCTCCCCGTCCCGTGTCGTGGAGGACCGGACTGTCGAGTCGCTCGACGAATCCGCGCGATCGTCGACTGCGTCGGCTCCGTCGTCGGATCCGGACACGCGTTCTTTTCTCCGTCCGGCTCAGTATTCGCTGTCGGGAACGACGACGACCTTGCCGATCCCCTCCCGGTTCTCCAGCATCTCGTGCCCCCTGGCCGTCTCGCTCATCGGGAGGACCTCCCGAATTCGCGGCTCGAGAGTCCCGTCCCAGACGAGTTCGAGGACCTCGTCGCACTCGTGCAACGACCCCATCGTCGATCCGATCACCTGGAGCTGGTTCCAGAAGATCCGGTTGATGTCCGTCTCGGGGTTCCCGCCCGTGGTCGCGCCGCAGGTCAGCACCCGGCCGCCCTTCGCGAGGCTCTTCAGGGAGTCGCGCCAGGTCGCCGCCCCGACGTGATCGACGACGGCGTCGACGCCCCGTCCGTCGGTCAGTTCCCGAATCCGCTTGGCGAAGTCCGCCTCCTCGTAGTTGATCGCGTAGTCGGCACCGAGTTCGCGCGCGGCGTCGAGTTTCTCCGAGGTCGACCCGGTCGCGTAAACGGTGGCCCCGACGTGTTTGGCGATCTGGACGGCCGCGTGGCCGACGCCGCCGGTCGCGCCCAGGACGAGGACGTCCTCCCCCGGTCGGAGGTCGCCGCGGTTGACCAGCATCCGCCAGGCGGTCTGGAAGACCAGCGGCGCGGCCGCGGCGGTTTCCCACTCGACGTGCTCGGGGACCGGCACGAGGTTCGTCTCGGGGACGGTCGTGAACTCCTCGTGGAGCCCGTGGACGTGTTCCCCCAGGATGTGGAAGTTCACGCACATGGAGTGCTCGCCCCGTCGGCAGTACTCGCACTCGCCACAGTGCATCCCCGAGAGGACGGCTACGCGGTCGCCGGGTTCGAACCGGGTCACGCCCTCGCCGACGGCCTCGACGACGCCAGCGGCGTCGCTGCCCGGGACGTGGGGCATCTCGACGTCGATCGTCGGGAGGCCGCGCCGGGTCCACAGATCGAGGTGGTTGAGCGCGCCCGCCTTGACGTCGACGAGCACCTCGTCGCGGTCCGGTTCACGTTCCGGTATCTCGGCGTATTCGATGACGTCCCGATCCCCGTGCTCCGTGAACGTGACGGCCTTCATGATCGGTTCCTGCGGGGCAGCGGAGAAAACCCTTGCGTCGGCCGGGGGCGCGATCGCAACCTCGGCGGGGTACGTCGGCGAGGCCTTTAGGAGGGACGGACGCAAACCCGGCCACATGGTCGACTTCCAGGAACGGGACGAGTCCCGCGGTCTCGGGAACGATGAGGACGATGAAGACGAAGCAGAGGACGAGAACGCGTCGGAGACGCGCGAGGGGGAAGCAGCGAGCGAATCGGACGCCGAACCTGCCGACGCGGAGAGTGGCGAGACCGGAGCGCCGGCCGATTCCGACGGCGGGGAAGAGACGGCGGCGTCCCCCGAGCACGAGGAACACGGTGACGAAAGCGGAGAACCTGATCACGGACACGACGAACACGAGCACGACCACGGCCACGATCATCACCGGCACGACGTCGACCAGGTCGGCACCGCGGTCGTGACGGTGTCGTCGTCGCGGTCCATCGAGGCCGATCCGGCCGGGGACGCCATCGAGGCGGCGATGGAACCGACCGGGGAGGTCGTCACCCGCGAGTTGATCCGCGACGATTTCGACACGGTGCAGGGGACGGTGAACAGCCTGACCGACCGGGACGACGTCGACATGATCGTCACGGCCGGGGGCACGGGCGTCACGCCGGACGACGTGACGATCGAGGCCGTCAGACCGCTTTTCTCGAAGGAACTCCCCGGCTTCGGCGAACTGTTCCGCATCCTCTCGCACGACGAAATCGGGACGAAGGTCGTCGCCACCAGGGCGACGGCCGGCGTCGTCGAGGGCGTCCCCGTCTTCTGCATGCCGGGGAGCGAAAACGCCGTCCGCCTGGGGACGGAGGAGATCATCGTTCCCGAAGCCGGACACCTGGCCGGTCTGGCCGCTCGCGGACTCGAGGAAGAGGAGGAAGAGGAGGAAGAAGAATAGCCCCGTCTCGAGGCGACCTGCGTTCCACTGGAGTCGATGTGCCCCAGGCTACCCCGGCATCGGACAGAGGCTCGCGGTCAGGATCGCGACCTCGTCGCCGTCGTTTCTGGCGCCGTGGCTCGCGCCGCGCTCGTGCATCACGACGCCCGGAGCCGCCACCCGCTCCTCGTCGTCCGCCTGAATCACCGTCACCGATCCCTCGACGACGTGGAAGACGTTGGTCGAGTCGGCGTGCTCGTGGGAGCTGAGTTCCGCGCCGGGACCGAGCGCGAACGCCTTCACGAGGACGTCGTCGGTCACGACGACCTCGGCGTCGATGACTTCGCCCGGTTCGGGATCGAGGTCGGGATAGCGATCGAGTGCCATGGCCGTCATCGAGGCGGGGAGCCGGATAAATCGATCGCCCGATTCGACCGGGACGCGGCCGGATCAGGCCGCGGCCAGTTCCTCGGCGACCGCTTCGGCGCCGAGCAGACGGGGGTCCATCTTCAGGACCTCCATCCCGCTGACGAACTCCGGGAGCGATCCGTCGGCGTACACGACGATCGAAACGTCCTCGTTCAGGTCCTTCGCGACCGGGATCGAGGTCGCGTTGACCAGGTCCGTGAGCACGAACAGGTCCGCGTCGACGATGCCGGCGTCCTCGAGTCCGGGACGATTGGCGGCCCCGTCGACGCGGGTGATCGACAGGCCGGCCGCTTCCAGGGCGTCCGCGAGCCCGTCCTCGTCGGGACCGGCGATGACTGCTCGTTTCATCCCGTTCGTCCGGACGGCCCCCGGGGGCTTGTGTTTCACGCTCCGCGGCCCGGGGCGCCCGAGGATCAGACCAGCCAGATGGCGCCCAGCGGGACGGCGCCGGCCAGGAAGAACAGCGCCCCGAGGACGTACCCGGCGCGGCCGTGAGACTCGGCGTCGGCCAACGTCCCTTTCGAGACGTCCGAAACCACGAACTCGTCGGCCCGACGGTCGCCGGCCAGGATGCTTTCCGACCTCCCGTCATCGTCGACGACCGGTTCCCCGAGTACGGAGACCCGGTCACCGACCTCGACGACGCCCTGGGCGTAGCGACGCGTCTCGCCCGGTGCCGGTTCGAGGCCGTCGATCCGGTCGATCAACTCCCGAACCGATCCGGGCGGATCCTCGTCCGGGCCGACGACGTAGTCCTCCGTTTCGAGCGCGATTCGACCGGGGTTCGGGACGTGGATTGCGACCTCGCCGGTCCCGTCGTCGACGGCGAACGGGACGTACTTCGAGTCGCTGTACAGGACGACCCAGCGACTCGTCGTCGACGTGTGGTTCTCGTGGTCGTGGGCCCGGCCCCGTCGGCGCTGAATCGTGGTCACTCTGGCGACCCCTTCCGTCCCGAGCAGATGGGCCGTCAGAAGGCGGTCCTCCAGCGGCCGAGCCTCGCCCACGACCGCAGCCAGCCCGCTTCCGGGCTGGAGGTCTTCGACGGCCGTTCGGTCCGTCGCTTCGATGGTTTCCGCTCGCCGCCGACTCCGGTACGTGGAGATCGCCATGCCGATCCCGACCAGCGCGAGAACCACCGGCAGAATCGAGAACGCCAACCGAGTCGTCAGCGACATCGGTCCGTTCCCCCGGTCGGGACCCCGCGTTCCATCCCGACGTCCGCTGATGACA
>JBLGCL010000180.1:0-5506 GCA_047617305.1 Natronomonas sp. | reverse complement strand
GCCCTCGAAACCGCCCCGGATGGCCGTCCCGAGGATCTGCGGCCACCGGCTGTCGGTGTTCCGGTCGTACATCACCAGGTTGTTGTTGAGGAGGTTCCCGGACACCCCGAACTCCGTCTTCCCGCGCTGGAACCCGAGCGACGTCCCGGTCAGCGGACAGTAGGTGACGCTGACGGGCGAGCCGTCGAGCTCGTCGTTGACGACCTCGTGCCAGACCAGGATCGACTGCGGGTAGGCCTTGACGTCGTCCTCGCCGGGCACGCCGAACACGACGTCGCCCGGATCGAGGAACTCGTCGCCGTCCGACGGCGAGACGAACTTCGGGTCGTCGATGGAGGGGATGCCATCCTTGGGCGGGCCGCCCGACTGGACGTTCTTCCTGAGCTGCTCGAAGTCGTACGCGACGGGCAGGCGGTCGTCGCTGACGGGCGGATGCTCGGCGGGTGGCTCGTCGCTCGTGGGGGGCGCCGTCCCGTCGGCCCCGTCGCCTCCGTCGGCCCCACTCGTCGTCGATTCGGACCTTCCGGTCGCCGTAGCCGTCGGCGTGCTGCCGTCGGACCCCGATCCGTCCGGGTTCAGGATGCCGGAGCCCCCCAGGCAGCCGGACAGGCCGGCGACCCCCACCGCGCCGGCCAGTCGAAGGACGTCACGTCTGGTGTTCGGTTCCATGAAAGCGAGTGGCGCCCTCGCCGGATAACCGTGCGGAGGGTGTGTGACGAGCATGCACTCGCGGATCGGCCCCGAGTCGGTCGAATCGATCCGCCGGGGACCGTCGCCGCACGGGACCACGACGATCCGTTCCGGGAACAACGTTAAGTTCCGATTATCCATGTACCGGGTATGTACACCGTTCTCGTCCCGGTCGACGACGACGACGATCGAACGGCCGCGCAGATCGACTTCCTGACGTCGATCCCCCTGGTCGATGAGGATCTCTCGGTGACGGTGACGCACGTCCTCAGGGACGCGGGCGAGGAAGCGCCGGCGGCGATGCGACGGCCGGACCGCGTCCGGACGGTCAACCGGGCGGTGGACGCCTTCGAGGAGCAGGGACTCGACGTCCACGTCAGGGGCGCGAGCGCCCCGCCGGCGGACGGCATCCTCGACATGGCCGAGGAGATCGACGCCGACCTCGTCGTCATGGGCGGGCGCAAACGCCGGCCCTCGGGGAAGGCGCTGTTCGGGAGCGTCACCCAGGAGGTCGTCCTGAACGCCGACGTCCCGGTCGTCGTCACCGGGCAGCAGGTCGGCGAGTGAGCGGCAGCTGGGGTGCGTTGGCGGTCGGCAGCGGCGTCACGGCGACCGACGCGACCGTCCGGCGAAGGTTTTTCATCGCCGGGACGATGGATGGGGTATGACCGCCCGGTTCGATGGCGGACGGAGCGCGACCGACCGGATCGACCGTCGTCGCTTCCTCGCCGGGGCCGGCGGGGCCCTCGTTGCCCTCGCCGGCTGTACCGGAACCGACGACGGCGGGGGCGGAACCGATCCCTCGCCGGAAGGGGACCAGGGAACGCCGACCGGCGGAACAGGGGCGGCCCGGGAGACCGACGCTCCAGGCGGGACGACCGACGGATCGACGACGGCGGACGGAAAGGGGACAGCAAGCGATGGAGGAACGACCGTGAACGAAACGACCGAGGGTGACGAGGGCCTCGACCTGCGGGAGGCGAACGTCGTCGAGGTGGCGTTCGACCGGGGGGACGGGACGGTCCGGTTCGACGTGACGCTGTATCACGACGACGACGGCGAGGCGGAGTACGCGAACTGGTGGCAGGTCGAGACGCTCGACGGCGATCGACTCGGTCGGCGGGAACTGCTGCACGCTCACTCGACGGCGCCGTTCACCCGGTCGGAGACGATCGAGATCCCGGACGGGGTCACCTGCGTCGTGATTCGTGGGCACGACCAGATTCACGGCTACGGCGGACAGACCGCGCTCGTAAACCTCGAATCGGGGAAGACGATCCTCGTCCGGCAGGGAGCAGAGCGGCGGTCGTTCGACGCGTCGGCGTGTCCGTGAGGTTCACGGGACAGTCGCCGTCGAACACCGAGCCCCGAATTGGAGGAATTGTTATAGTACGTCCCCGCGAATCCCGCCGCGACATGCCGATCCTCCCCGACGGCGTTCTCCGTTCGCGCAAACTCCGCGGTATCGTCCGAATCCAGGCCGGGTTCTCGCTCGTCCGAAGCCACTACGCCGACGTGCGATCGCCCGAAAGGACGTCCGCACACCTGTTCGACGTCATGCTCTACCGTCGCGAGGACCCCGACGAACCGTTCGAGGAGTGGATCGAACACCGCGAACTCGAGTGAGAGTCCGTCGTCGAACGGCCGCGAACCCGTAGCGTTTTACTCGCCCTCGCGAGACCGTGTACCCATGACCGAGGCGACGGGCATCGTGGGGGAGTTCTTCGCGCTGAAGGAGGGGACCGAGGCGGACCTCCTGGCCATGCAGGTGGGGGACTTCTACGAGTTCTTCGGGGAGGACGCCGAGACGGTGGCCGACGAACTGGACCTGAAGGTGTCCCAGAAGTCGAGCCACGGGTCGTCCTACCCGATGGCGGGCGTCCCCGTCGACGACCTGACGCCGTACCTCAAGGGGCTGGTCGAGCGCGGCTACCGGGTGGCCGTGGCCGACCAGTACGAGACCGACGGCGGGCACGAACGCGAGGTCACCCGCGTCGCCACGCCGGGGACGCTCCTGGAGACGACCGACGACGCCGCCCAGTACCTCGCGACCGTGGTGCGAGACGGCGAGGCCTACGGCCTGGCGTTCGCGGACGTGACGACCGGCCAGTTCCTGGTCGCGACCGTCGACGGGGCCGAGCAGGCCGTCTCGGAACTCTACCGGTTCGACCCGGCCGAGATCCTCCCCGGTCCCGAAATCCGCAACGACGACGCCCTCCTCGACCGCCTTCGCGACGCGGGCGGCGCGCTGACGCTCCACGATACGGAGGCGTTCGCGCCCGGGCGGGCGACCCACCGCGTCCGCGAGCAGTTCGGCGACGAGACGCTCGACAGCGTCGGCCTCCACGCCGAGGGCGTCGGCGTCAGGGCCGCCGGCGCCGTCCTCTCGTACGTCGAGGAGACGGGGACGGGCGTCCTCGCCTCGATGACCCGCCTCCAGTCCTACGGGGACGGCGACCACGTCGAGCTCGACGCGACCACTCGCCGGAACCTCGAGTTGACGGAGACGATGGGGGGCGGAAGCGACGGCTCGCTCGTCGCGACGGTCGACCACACCGTGACGAGCGCCAGCGGGCGCTTGCTCCGCGAGTGGCTCCAGCGCCCGCTCCAGGATCTCGCCCTCCTCGAACGACGTCAGGAGAGCGTCGCCGCCCTCGCCGGCGCCGCGATGGCCCGCGAGCGCCTCCGGGAGGAACTCGGCGACGCCTACGACCTCGAGCGCCTCGCCAGCCGATCCGCCAGCGGGAGCGCGGACGCCCGCGACATGCTCCGGGTGCGCGAGACCCTCGAAGTGCTGCCCGCCGTCGTCGAGGCGATCGAGAACGACCCGACGCTGTCCGAGGCACCGCTCGCGGCGATCGTCGACCGCCCGGACCGCGACGCGGCGGCCGACCTCCGAACCGATCTCGACGCGATCGCCGAGGACCCGCCCGGCACCGTCACGCAGGGCGGCCTCTTCGAGGTGGGGTTCGACGACGAACTCGACGACCTGATCGAGCGCCACCGCGAACTCCAGGACTATTTCGACTCGCTCGAAGCGCGAGAGAAGCGCCGGACGGGACTTACCCACGTCACGGTCGGGCGGAACAAGACCGACGGCTACTACGTTCAGGTCGGCAAGAGCGAGGCCGACGGGGTGCCCGACGAGTACCGCGAGATCAAGACGCTGAAGAACGCGAAGCGGTTCACCACCGACGAGCTGGAGGAGAAGGAACGCGAGATCCTCCGGATCGAGGAACGCCGGGGGGACCTCGAACACGAGCTCTTCCGCGACCTGCGCGATCGGGTCGCCGACCGCGCCGAACTCCTCCAGGACGTCGGCCGGGCGCTGGCGACCGTCGACGTCCTGGCGAGCCTGGCGACCCACGCCGTCGAGAACGACTGGACGCGCCCCGAGTTGACCAACGAGGACGCGATCGACGTCGACAAGGGCCGCCACCCCGTCGTCGAGCGGACGACCGAGTTCGTCCCGAACGACGTCCGCCTCGACGACGACCGCCGGTTCCTGATCGTCACCGGCCCGAACATGAGCGGGAAGTCCACCTACCTCCGCCAGACCGCGCTGATCGTCCTCCTGGCGCAGGTGGGGAGTTTCGTCCCCGCCCGCGAGGCCACGATCGGCGTCGTCGACGGGATCTTCACCCGCGTCGGCGCGCTCGACGAACTCGCGGAGGGGCGATCGACGTTCATGATCGAGATGCAGGAGCTCTCGAACATCCTCCACACCGCGACCGAGGACTCGCTGGTGATCCTCGACGAGGTGGGTCGGGGGACCGCCACCTACGACGGCATCTCGATCGCCTGGGCCGCGACGGAGTACCTGCACAACGAGGTCCGGGCGGCGACGCTCTTCGCCACCCACTACCACGAACTCACGTCGCTGGCCGACCACCTGTCCCGCGTCGAGAACGTCCACGTCGCCGCCGAGGAACAGGGGGACGAGGTCACGTTCCTCCGGACGGTTCGCGAGGGACCGACCGACCGGAGTTACGGCATCCACGTCGCCGACCTGGCGGGCGTCCCCGTCCCGGTCGTGGACCGCGCCCGCGACGTCCTCGACCGCCTGCGCGAGGAGAAGGCCATCGAGGCCCGTGGGGGCGGCGAGAGCGAACCGCAACAGGTCGTTTTCGACCTCGACTCCGGGACGATGCGTCCGGCGTCGGCGGCAAACGGTGGTGCCTCGGAGGAATCGCCCGACGACGAATTCCAGTCGAGCGAAACGACAGCATCCGACGACACCGCCGCTCGACCCGAAACGGACCCCGCGGTCGAGGGCGTCGTCGAGGAACTCGAGTCAGTCGACGTCAACGAGACGCCGCCCGTCGAGTTGATGGCGAAAGTGCAGGAGTGGCAGGAACGGCTGGATGGGGAGAGCGACTGAGCCAGGGGATCGGGCTACTCCCGAATCGGCATCGCCAGTCCGTACAGGATCAACAGCAGGCCGACGACCTCGAGGATCCGGCCGGCCGTCCGGACCGCCCACGGAACAGCGGTCGCCAGTTCGGGCGACAGGGTTGCGCCGGTGCGGAGCACGGCGAGCGCCCCCACGAGGAGGGCCGGCGTCCAGAACGTCACGAGAAAGCCCGCGGCGACGAACAGCATCGGGAGGCTCCGATTGTGCCGGTATCCTCGGAAAGCCACGTAGCCGACCACCAGTCCCAGAGCACCAGCCAGTAGTTCTAGCCCGATCGACACCGGCCCGGTCGGGAGGCCGAGCACGAGCGGCAGACCCGTCATCTTACCCCCTCCACGAATTCGGTGAAACGGTCGGCCATGCGCTGACTGCGGGTAACCCGCACCTCGAAACCGTCGGCGG
>JBLGCL010000179.1:0-5608 GCA_047617305.1 Natronomonas sp. | reverse complement strand
ACACTGACCAATCTCGACGGCGAAGACGACCACGTTCACATCCTGTTCCGGGCTGAGCCGACCACAGACCTCGTGAAGTTCATCAACACCGTCAAGGGTGCAACTGCTCGACGCATCCGCAACGAGTACGAAGATGAACTCAAAACCGACCTGTGGGGCGGCTCCTTCTGGAACGACTCGTACTGTCTCATCTCGACCGGGCAAGTCTCATTGGATGTACTGAAAGAGTACGTCGAAGACCAACGAGCATGAACTACAACTACAGGTATCGCCTCAAGCCGACCGAAAGCCAGCGTGAGACGCTGGACTCCCACCGCGATACCTGTCGCCAACTCTACAACCACGCCCTGTATCGCTTCAACCAGATTCCCGAAGACGAGGGCACCGTCAAACAGCGTGTCCGCACGATTCGTGACGAGCTTCCCGACCTCAAAGACTGGTGGGACGCACTCACCGACATTTACTCGAAAGTGCTTCAGCCTACCGTCATGCGGATTGCGAAGAATATCAAACGCCTCGGACAACTCAAAGAACATGGCTACAAGGTTGGTGAACTCCGGTGGAAATCACCACGCGAGTTTCGCAGTTTCACCTACAACCAGTCTGGCTTCGAACTCGACAAGAAGGGTGGTCAGACCGTGTTGTCGCTGTCGAAACTCGCTGATATTCGTATCGAACTTCACCGACCGCTGCCTGATGATGCCACAGTCAAAGAAGTCACGCTCAAAAAAGAGAAAACCGGCGAGTGGTTCGCTATCTTCGGCATCGAGATGGACACAGAACCACCAGCCAAGCCACCGCTGGAGGATATTGACACTGGCGAGATGGTCGGGATTGACGTGGGGATTCTGAAGTATGCCCACGATACAGACGGCACAGCAGTCGAATCACTCAACCTCTCGGAGGAACGCGACAGGCTCGAACGAGAGCAACGGAAGCTCTCGCGCAAAGAGTACGGGTCGAACAACTGGGAGAAGCAACGTCAGCGTGTTGCTGAGTGCCATCTCGACATCAAGCGCAAGCGGCGTGATTTCCTGCACAAACTCCCGAACTACTACGCTCGGGAGTACAAACTGGTGGCGGTCGAAGACCTCGACGTGAAAGGGATGCTGGAATCGCCGCGTAACAGCCGCAACACGGCCTCGGCAGCATGGAATACCTTCACCGATATGCTCGAAACGAAGTGTGAGCGTGATGGCACGCACTTCGTGGAAGTTGAACCCGAAGGCACCACAAAAGAATGCGCCCAGTGTGGCGTCGAAACCGACAAACCGCTGTGGGTACGTGAACATTCCTGTCCTGCTTGTGGCTTCGAAGCGGACAGAGACGCAAACGCAGCGTGGAACATTCTTTCTCGCGGACTCACCGACCTAGGAGTGGGTCACTCCGAAGGCACGCCTGTGGAGACTGCGCTCCCTGCGGGGACTGCGGTTGTTCCTGCAAAGCGCGTCTTGGAAGCAGGAAGCCCCACCCTCAGCGAGCGCGTCAGCGCGAGCAGGGTGGGGTAGTTCACTAAGCGGAGAGCCCGGTTACCCGTCCAGCCGGACACCCACAATCACTGGGACTTTTCTGAGTCGCTGATGAACTCGGAGGGTCCCTTCAGCACAACGGTGATGTTTTGTTCACCTCACTATCGGTGAATTAGCCGTTAGTTGGAGCGTGCGTATCGATCAGTGGAGGGGTCAGGACCTGACCCCTGTAAAAGAACCCTGGAATCCCAACGTCAAGAAGCATTTACTGGGGTTTCCTGTTTTCTCATGCAGGCGGGACTAGGATCCACCTGCCCATCCCACCCACGTCTGCTCTTTCGGGGAAGAAGGGGGGAAGGCTCCCTGGGGGGAACGGGGGGCACCACCGCCGTTTCCGATTACCGTCCAGCGTGTCGTGGTCTTCACCTGCACTGACAGACTCGACCCGTTACGGATACGGAACTGACCCGAAGATACACCAAACGTCCGTCGGTTTCGGCGAAGCGGGATCGAAGCGAACGGCGGCCCCCCGTACGAAAAGTGCATCAAATCCCGCGCCCATTTTCGGGGGCACCGAGTCCCCGGGACGGCGACTATCGGTGTCTCGGTCGCTACAACGGGGATATCGGTCGGACGAGAACCGTTCGGAAAGCGAGTGGGCCAGCTCGGATTTGAACCGAGAGCCTCCACCTTATCAGAGTGGCGCTCTACCTAATTGAGCTATTGGCCCGATCCGACGCATTCCGAAGTTGCGCTGTCACCGGTTTAAGCGTTTCCTTCTTGCAGTACAGTGGGGTGTGGCCTCACCGGTCGCGTTCGTCGTCGAACCGGAAGTCGTCGCCGTCGTCCTCGGAAACCCGGTAGTCGTCCTCGCCCAGATCGACCGTCCCGTCGCCGCCGGAGTCCGATCGCGGTCCCTGGTCCGACGCGCCGCCCGAGTCCGGGAAGCCGAACGTGTACACGTTCCCGGTCGCGAAGCCGCCGGTGCGCTCGTCGATCGCGGGGACGACCCACCACTTCTTGATCGCGACCCGGATCGGGATCCGCGTCGGCGGGAACACGATCAGCAGGCCGATGGCGTCGGTCACCAGGCCGGGCGTCAACAGGAACGCCCCGGCCGCGATGAGCAGGCCGCCGTCGAGCAACTCGTCCGTCGGGACCTCGCCGGCCGCGAGCGACCGCTGGATCTTCCCCAGGGTGCGCCGACCTTCCGCGCGCACGAACACCAGGCCCAGCAGGGCGGTCAGGACCACGAGCGCCACCGTCGGGACGGCTCCCAGTACCTGCGCGGCAACGAGGACCAGCACGAGCGCGTCGATCAGGGGGATGAGCAACAGCGCGAACAGCCACCTGGAACTGGCCATTGGTCGCCTCCGTCTATCCGCCCCGGGCCCAAACGTGTTGCGACACGGCACGGCCCGGAGTGCGAGGCCGGCCGTCAAGGGGCGCCCGACCCACTCGGCCCGACACGCTTAGGCCGTCGGGCTCGAATCCCGTGACATGGACCGCGCGACCGGGGACTCGAAGGTGGACTGGCGCGAGTGGGGCGCGGAGCCGTTCGAATACGCCGCCGTCGCCGACCGGCCCGTGTTGCTGTCGCTGTCGGCCCCCTGGTGTACCAGCTGTCTGGAGATGGACGCCGAGACCTACAGCGAACCGCGCATCGCGGCCCGCGTGGGGGACGGCTTCGTCCCGGTGCGGGTAGACGTCGATCGTCGGCCCCGCGTCCGGGACCGCTACAACGCGGGCGGGTTCCCCACCGCCACGTTCCTGGCGCCGGACGGCACGGTGATCGCCGCCGCCGGATACCTCGACCCGGACGGGATGCGCGACACCCTGGACCGCGTCGAGGAGCGGTGGGCGGAAGCGGGGTCGGACGCCGGGACCGTCCCCCGGGTCCTCGAGGCGGCCGATCCGCCGGCGGACGACGTCACCGACGGGATCGAGGCGGCCCTGACCGGTCGGTTGGTCGAGACCTACGACCCCGAGCACGGCGGCTGGGGCGACGGCGCGAAGTTCCCGACCCCGCGAACGGTCGAGTTCGCCCTCAAGCGCGAGCGCGAACAGGCGACCCGGACCCTCGACGCGATCCGCGCGAACCTGCAGGACGAGGACGGCGGCTTCTTCCGCTACGCCGCCGAACCGGACTGGTCGCGACCGAGCCGGGAGAAGCTCCTCGACGCGAACGCCGCCCTCGTCCGGGCGTTCGCCAACGCCTACCTCTCGACGGGGGCGGACGCCTACCGCGAGGCCGCCGAGCGGGCGATCGAGTACCTGACGTCGACGCTCTGGACCGGCGAGGCCTTCGCGGGGAGCGAGCGGCCCGACGACGACGGCGGGGCGGACGACCCGGCCGCGGGCGCGCCGCAACGGATCGACCCCACCGCCTTCGCGGACCGCAACGGCGCGGCGGTCGACGCCCTCCTGACCTACCACGCCTACACTGACGACGAACGGGCCCGGGAGTACGCCGTGCGAGCCCTGACGTTCCTCCGGTCGGACCTGCTCGAGGACGGCGTCCCGATCCACTACCGCGACGGCGACGAGGCGGGTCCACGGGGACTGCTCGGCGACGCCGCCGGGGTCCTGGCCGCCCTGACGACCGCACGCGAGGTGCTCGGCGCGGACGTCCTCGACGACGCCCGGACGCTCGCCGACGCCACGATCGATCGCCTGGGCGACGATCGGGGGTTCGTCGACGGGCCGACCGAGGACTCCGGGCTCCTCGACCGGCCGTTGCGACCGATCGACGACAACTACGAGATGGCGGCCGCGTTGCTGGACCTGCATGCGCTGTCGGGCGTGGACCGGTATCGGGCGGCCGCCCGCGACGCGATCGGTGCGGTCGCCGGTGCGCGCGACCGGATGGGGGTGCAGCTGGCGGGCTACGGAAGCGTCGCGGCGCGTCTCGTTGGCCCCGCCCTCAGGATCGACGTGGGAACGCCGGCCGGATCGGACCTCCACCGGGCTGCGCTCCGCGTGGGCGACCACGAGAAGGTGGTGGTTCCGGCCGTCGAGGACCTCGACGGGACGGCCCGGGTCGTCGTCGGGGACGCGGAATCCGACCCGGCGGCGTCGCCGGCCGCGCTGGCGGATCGCGTCGCCGACCTGGTCTGAGCGGGGCAACCGGCGGACGCCACGCCGGCGGACACCAAACGATCCGGTCGTTCACAACGGTCGGAGAGTTAATGATCCTGGAATCGATACTTCGTGACATGGCGAGCCTCAGGGATCTCGGACTCTCGGAGTACGAGGCGCGGGCCTACCGGGCGCTGTTGAATACCGGCCCGACAACGGCCAAGGAGTTGTCGCGCGCGAGCGACGTGCCCATGGGCCGGATCTACGACGTCCTGAACAGCCTGGAGCAGTACAACCTGGTGCGCAGCCAGACCGCCAGCCGCCCCAAGAAGTTCGTCGCGGTCGAGCCCTCGACGGCGCTGGACCGCCTCCTCGACGACAAGAAGCGCGAACTCGAGGAGATGGCCGAGCAGTACGAGGAGATCGTCGACGAACTCTCGGGCGAACTCGAGGCGGCCGAACCGGTCGAGGAGCAGTTCTGGACGGCGGCGGTCGGCCACGACGAGTCGGTCGACCTCCTGCTCGAGCGGCTGACGACGGCCGACGAGCGGATCGTCATCGTCTCGACGAGCCCAGGGCCGCAGTTCGACATCACGGCCATCGGCACGGCCGTCGTCGAGCACCTCGAGGAGGCGCTGGATCGCGGCGTCGCGGTGGACGTCCTGATGGCCCCCGAACTGGTCGCCCAGCTCCCTGAGAGCGTGGGCGAGCGGTACAGGGAGCGGCTGTCGCCGCACCCGGACTTCGCCGTCAGGACCCACGACGACATCTCCGGGACGTTCAACCTGATCGACGGCGTCGAGGTGTGCATCCAGGTCCCCCATCCGCTCACGTCGGACGACACCTTCGCGATGATCGACCTCAAGGACGCCGAGTTCGCCGGCGAGGTGTACGAGGCGTTCGAACCCCGGTGGGCGGAGGCGGAGCCCCTCAGTTTCTGAGTGGCGGGACCGCTCAGGCGCCCCTCGGCGCGCCGACCTCCTCGCGGAGGGTCCCCATCTCGACGATCCGCTCGGCGTGGGCGTCGTGCTGATGGATCGACTCCTCGTTCTGCTGTTTCA
>JBLGCL010000178.1:0-5655 GCA_047617305.1 Natronomonas sp. | reverse complement strand
CCTGGTCTTCTGTGGCACGCTGGCCAACGTGTGCGTGCTCCACACCGCCGGGTCAGCCGGCCTTCGGGACTACCGGCCGATCCTCGTCGAAGACGCCGTCGGCTACATCGAGGAGGACCACCGCGAATACGCCCTCGAACACGCCGACTGGCTGTTCGGGGAAGTGGTGGGAATGGACGAGCTGTCGTTCTGAGGCGTCCGTTGGGGACCGGCGAGGTCAGGAGAACACCGTCGGATCGTCCGTCGGCCGGATCGACACCGCGATGTCGTCGCCGACGGCGAACCCGTTATCGGGCGCGATCAGTTTCGCGCCGAAGTCCCCGTCCCGGGCGAGAAACAGCGAGAGGCCGGCGACCCGGTGGTCGTTCGCGTAGACGGCCACGTCCTCCCAGGCGAGATCGCGGCCGTCGGCCAGGCCGATTCGGGCCCCGAGGAGCGAAACCGGCCCGTCTCGACCGTCGGTACCGAGGATCCCGCCCCCTTCGTAGTGACATACTCCGCCGTCGATGACGCCGCCGTCATCGGCCGCGATGCCGGCGAATCGATCGCCCGGTGCCGGATGGGCCGGGGCGTCGAGGACGACGTAGGTGTCGTCCCGGTCGACGATGGTCCCGGTGCCGTCCCAGGGAAGGGGTTCGACCTCAACGTCGATCGCGAGCGGCAGCGAGCCGGAGGCGCGGTACAGGTCCTCCCCTGGGTCGCGGAACCCGAGGTGGAGGTGGTTGTCGACCCAGGGGGCGAAAAACCCGGTCCTGACGAGCGTGCCCAGCGGGTCGCCGACGTCGACCCGGTCTCCGGGCTCGACCGCGGGGTCGACGTGGAGGACGCGGGCGACGGTGCCGGACGGGTTGCCGGGTGAATCGTCGTCCGGGTCGATCAGGATCAGGTGGTCGTGCTCGGTCGCGTAGTCCTTCGGAGGCGCTCGATACGTCCTCACGTCGAGCACTTCGCCGGCGACGGGACTCGGGGCATCGTCGGTGCCGGGATAGAGATCGATCGCGTGGCCGCGATCGTGGGCGGCGTAGGGGGAGTTGTACAGGGTGAACCGCCGGTACCGCGAGAGGACCGATTCCGGGAGCGTGACGCCGGGCGGGGAAGACTCGGGACCCATCGTCGCGAGGTCCGGCCGGGTCGCGTTTAGGGGCGTCGATTCGGGCGATTGGCGGGGGTTGGGTCGCCCGTCCGGCGGCGGGAGCGTTTAGGGCCACCGGAACCGAGGGAGCGTATGCGCGTCCTCAGGGGCCGGGCGGGGAGCATCGATCGGGACCGCGAGGTGAGCGGGGAACTGCGGGCCTGGGTCGGCGAGCACCGAGAACCCGCAGTCCGGGTCTGGACGCCACACCGACAGGTGGCGTTCGGGCGGATCGACGCGAACGAACCCGGCTACGAGGCGGCCCGGGCGGCTGCCGGCGACCGCAGGTTCCCGCCGGTCGAACGCGACGTGGGGGGCCGGGCCGTCGCCTACACCGGCGAGACCACCCTCGCGTTCGCCCGGTTCGAACCGATCGCGGACCTCCGGAAGGGCCTGGACGAGCGCTACGAGCGCATGACTGCCGACGTCCGCCGGGCGCTCCGGCGGCTCGGCGTCCCCGCCGAACGCGGCGAACCGCCGGGCGCGTTCTGTCCCGGCCAGCACTCCCTCCAGCGCGACGGGAAACTGGTCGGGATCGCCCAGCGGGTCGGCCGCGGCTCGGCGGTCACGTCCGGCATCTGCATCGTCGACGACCACGATGAACTCGCTGACGTCCTCGAGGCGGTCTACGACGCCCTCGGGGTCGACTTCGACCCGGACACCGTCGGGAGCGTCGCGAGGGCGGGTGGCACGGCCGACGTCGGGGTGGCCAGGGAAACCATCGAGGACGCCCTCGTCGGCGACGCCGAGACGACGGTCGAGCGGGTGTCGGACTTCGTTCGGGAGGCGTAGTTCGGCCGGCGAGCCGTCCGGGACACTTAGGACCCACGGCGTCCCACCGACAGGACGACATGCTCTTTCGGAACGCGACGCTCCCGGACGGCCGGGTTCGCGACGTTCGCGTGGCCGGCGAACGGATCGACGCGGTCGGCGAATACCTGTCCTCCGTCGGCGTCGACCGCGTCGTCGACGCGACCGGCAAGCGGTTGTTCCCCGGGGGGATCGACACCCACGTCCACTTCCGCCAGCCGGGGTTCTCGCACAAGGAGACCTGGGAAACGGGCAGCCGGAGCGCCGCCGCGGGCGGCGTGACGACCGTCGTCGACCAGCCCAACACCGACCCGCCGACGATCGACGGTGAGGCCTTCGATGCGAAAGCTCGCCTGGCCGACGCCTCGATCGTGGATTACGGCCTCAACGGCGGCGTGACGGGGGAGTGGGACCCCGGCTCGCTGTTCGAGCGGCCCCTGTTCGCCCTCGGCGAGGTCTTCCTCGCGGACTCGACCGGCGACATGGGGATCGACGCGGACCTCTTCGCCGAGGCCGTCGACCGCGCCGGCCGGGAGGACGCGACCGTCACCGTCCACGCCGAGGACGCCGACCGGTTCGACGCCGGGGCTCACGAACGGGCCGAGTCCGACGCTGGGGTCGGCCGGGACGCCGACGCCGACCTGTGGAGTGCCTACCGGACCGCCGACGCCGAGGCCGCGGCCGTCGAACGCGCCTGCGAGGTCGCCGGCGAGTACGAGACCGCGCTCCACGTGGCTCACACCTCGACGCCGGAGGGGATCGACGCCGCCAGCGAGGCCGGCGCCACCTGCGAGGTCACGCCCCACCACCTGTTCCTCTCGCGCGATGACCTCGACGCCCTGGGCACCTTCGGCCGGATGAACCCGCCGCTCCGATCCGAGGAGCGTCGCGAAGCCGTCTACGACCGCGTGGCGGACGGGACCGTCGACGTGATCGCGACCGACCACGCGCCCCACACCCACGAGGAAAAGGAGGCGCGACTGCTGGACGCTCCGTCGGGGGTCCCGGGTGTCGAGACGATGCTGCCCCTCCTCCTGGAGGAAGCGCGCCAGGGTCGCCTCGAGTATGAGCGCGTTCGCGACCTCGTCGCCGCGAACCCCGCCGCCGTCTTCGACCTCCCGGCGAAGGGCCGGATCGCCGAAGGAATGGATGCCGACCTCGTTCTGTTCGACCCCGACACCCCCCGAGAGATTCGCGGCGAAGACCTGCACTCGAAGTGCGGGTGGACGCCCTTCGAGGGCCGGCAGGGCGTGGTCCCCGAACTGACGCTCGTTCGCGGGCGGGTCGTCTACGAGCGCGATCCCGACACCGGCGAGGAACGGTTCGGGGAGGCGGACGGGGAGAACGTGCGGACCTGAGTCTCGCCTGATCGGTCGGCCGGTCGGACCTCACCGCTTGTCGACGCGGACCCGGACGTCCTCGCTCGGTCGCAGCGTGGTCGCCATGTCGAACTCGGGGTCGGGATCGGAGAGCAACTCGAAGTCGACCTGCCGGGCGACGGTCGGGATCACCGTCTTCAGTTCGAGCATCGCGAACCGCATCCCGATACAGTGCCGCGGGCCGCCGCCGAACGGGAAGTACGCGTAGTCGGGCAGCGACTCCTCGAACCCGTCGGTCCACCGGCCCGGGTCGAACGTTTCGGGGTCGTCGTACCACCGTTCGTCCGTGTGAACGTGAAACTGCGGGAGCGTCAGCTTCGTTCCCTCGGGAATCCGGTACCCCCCGAGTTCGACGTCCTCGCGGACGGTCCGGAAGAGGATGAACGCCGGTGGATACAGCCGGAGCGACTCCTGGATGACCTGCTCGGTGTAGGACAGGTCGTCGAGGTCGGTCAGCCCCGGGGTCGCACCATCCAGAACCGCGTCGTGTTCGGCGTCGAGTCGCTCGCGCACGTCGGCCCGCTGTGCCAGTTCCAGGAACGTGTAGGTCAGCGCCAGCGACGTCGTCTCGTGGCCCGCGAAGAGGAACGTCACCATCTGGTCGCGGACCTCCGTCTCGGACATCGTCTCGCCGTCCTCGTCCTCGGCGGTCAACAGGAGCGAGAGGAGGTCGTCGTACTCGTCGGCCCGCCCCCGGCGCTCGTCGATGAGCCCCTCGACGAACGTCCGGAACTCCTCGAGCACCCGGTTGTACCGGCGGTTCTCCGGCGTCGGGATCCACATCGGAACGAACGTGGACACGCCGTCGAGGCTGCCCCGGTCGTTGAGGACGTCGGCGAACTCCGTCACGACGGCCGCCTCGTCGGCCAGGTCCAGGTCGAACAGCGAGTGGGTCAACACCCGGAGCGTGAGCCGGGAGAACTCGCGGTTCAGGGCGATCTCGTCGCCGTCGTCCCAGCCCGCGACCAGTTCGTCGGCGTAGCGGGCCATGGCGTCGCCGTACCCCTGGATCCGGTCCAGGGTGAACGCGTCCTGGATGATCGTCCGTTGGTGCCGCCACTGCTCGCCGTCCGTCAACAGCAACCCTTCGCTCGCGAGTTCGCCGCCGAGTTCCTCGAACCCGAACTTGTCGAACGCGTCCTGCTCGTGCAACAACACCTGCTCGACGACGTCGGGGTGGAGGACCGTACAGAAGTCCAGGAGTGGGACGCTGTAACTCACGACGTCCCCGTACTCGCTCATCTCCTCGTAGAAGCCCCGGGGATCGCGCACGAGCGACAGCGCGTTCCCGATCACCGGGAGGCCGTCGGGTCCCGGCGGCGTCTCCGCCGGCAACTCGTCCTCGGTCGGGACCGGACGGTCGGTTCCCTCTCCCGGTCCCGAAGACGTTCGTGCCATACCCGAACGTAGTGATCTCGGCCGACGACGATTGCCCCGATATTCCTAGGTGTTTTATATGGTGTCGATCCGAAACGGATCGCGAGACAGCGATGCGGTACCTGCGCGCTCGCCTCGATCGGCCCGACTGGATGCGCCATCCGATGCAGCAGTTCCTCGCGTCCTCCGACGCGATGGAACGGGAGGAACTCCTCGCCTGGAACCGCTCCAGGGAGAACGTGCAGTTCGCGCTGTTCTTCGCCGTCGGCGACGTCGACGCGTACCGGGAGCGGATCGACGACGTCGAGGCGATCCGCCGGTACGAGCTGACCCCGGTCGACGAGGGGAGTTTCTACGTCTACGTCTGCCAGGAGTACACCGAGTCCGACGCGACCTTCTTCCGGGCGTTCGCGGAGTTGAACCTCGTCGTCGTCCCGCCCCTGGTGTACGAGGCCGACGGGCGGGGCCGGGTGACCGTCGTCGGGCCGGCCGAGGCGCTGACCGAACTGGTCGACGCGCTTCGGGATCGTGCCGGCGTCGGGGTCGAGGTGCTGGAACTCGGACGGTACGACCGGCGTCAGGGAACGGCGGTCGGGGAGCTGACGGATCGACAGTACGAGGCCGTGGAGACGGCCACGCGCATGGGATACTACGACGTTCCCCGTTCGGCGTCGCTCGTGGCCGTCGCCGAGGAACTCAGTGTGGCCGAGGCCACTGCCTCCGAACTGCTGCGGCGGGCGGAGTCGAACCTCATGGGCCGGCTGTTCGATGCCGGGAGGGCCAGTCAGGGTTGGCGGCGTTGATCGATCCCCTCGATCAGTCGGCCGCGAGCGGATCGACGGCCGGCACCGCCGGCGGGAGTCCGGTCAACTCGGCGCTCAGTTCCCAGAGGTCCGCTTGCAGTTCCTCGTCGTACGACGCCGGCGAGGAGCGACCCCGTTCGCAGTCCGCGACGTA
>JBLGCL010000177.1:0-5676 GCA_047617305.1 Natronomonas sp. | reverse complement strand
GCTTCGGATACGGGGGTAACAGTGCAGGATACCCCGGAGATCTTTTGTAGAGAGGGCTATGGAGTACTGGTATGAATAGAAGTAATATCGCCGGTGTTCTGTTTGCTTTCAGCGGTGTTGTCGGCTTCGTTCACTTCGTTGTTACCCAGGGAACGCTCCTGAGTAACGCGTTTACAGGACTTATTGGAGTCTCTTTCCTCTTGGTCGGCCGGCTGATGTGGCTCCGAGATGACTGACCGATTCGCACGAAAGCCGTGCGTCTCTGGGATCGGCGTCTCGGCTTGAGAATCCACGTTTCTGGCATTGAAACGCTGTTCCGCTATTTATGTTTCTGCGCGTCCACCCGTGAATGTGAAACAGATCTCGCTCGTTGACTTCGCCGACGACCGGTATACGATCGAACAGACCGCAGTCCGAAACAAATACGAAGTCATGGACTCCGGCGCCAACACTGTCCTCCGGGGTAATCACGAGATGTTCGAACTGAAGGATGAAATCCACTTCACTGACGGCGATGGAAACGACGTATTTACCGTCGAAGCCGAGGGCGCCATGGACATCGCCGGCGACTATCTCCTTCGGGACAGTCAAACCGAGGAAACCGTCGTCGTCCTCGATAACGACTTCTCGTTTTTCCAAGACACGTGGCGGATCCGTGATGTCGACGACCAGTCCGTACTGGCCGAAATCAACTCGCGGGGGGCACTCTTCACGCTGGCCCGCAAGTTACTCCCGGTCGGTGGGTGGATCCCGCACAAGTACGAGATCGCCGACGAAAGCGGGGAGCGCGCCGGCTCCATCGAGGGACAATTCTCGTTCAAGGACCGGTACGAAATCACGATCGATGAAGCCAGTAGCGTTCCGAAAGAGGCTATCGTAGCCGGTGCAGTGGTAATCGACGCCATCCAAGGAAACTAATGTCGATTCCGGCGCACGGTTCTCCCGGTCCACGGCTGGTTGCCGATGCTGGGCCGGCGTCAAGAGACCGGTCCCCAACCTTCTTTCCTGGTACAGAATTTGATCGACGTTTCCTTCCGCTAGAAACGCGAATCCATGAGAATCCCACAAAAACACATGGAGCGTGAAGTACGTCAGGAAGCCCCTCTCCAGCGGGAGGAAACGATAGACGCTGAAATTGGACGATGAACTTGAAACGTCGGTGTGCGGTCTTTACAGTTGACTTCACGCCAAACAAACGGGTTGAATCTAGTATCCAATTCCCGTTTTCTTTCATGCCTACCCGGCCCGAGGTCGTCCGTAGTTCCGTCCGAGGTAGAGAAACGTCACGTGAAGTCCGAGGAGTAACAGGAAGACCGAAACTCGCTCACTCGATCCGAACAGTTGCTCGATCACAAACCAGGGGTACAGGCCTAGCATGCCGACGGCCATCCAGAAGCCGAACGCCTCGATGACCGTCCCTACGACGCTATCCAGTTTCCTGGCTCCCGACAATAATCGACTCGATCGGCGTCGACCTGGATCGTCGCTACTCATCGATTCAAGCTGATTGCTGGCACTGGAGGCACTCGACGATCGGGAACCCCTCACGGCCAATCGGCCGTGATATTCACGACTCCGTTCCCGACTTCGACCAGTGCTAATTCCCCCGGATCGCTTCCAAAGAAGCCGTCAGCCTCGTCCTCGTCGCCCTGAATGCTGGCACGGGCTCGGTAATTCCCCTCCGGGAACTCCTCGAGGACGCTCAGAATCCGTCCCGGGCCAAGTTCGAAGGTTCGTGGGTCGAACGTCCGACCGTCCGTTCCAGTGAGGGTCACTTCGATCTCGTAGGTTTCCTCCCAGTCGTAATTCCGCAGGACCAGGAACTCGGTCCCGTTCCCGCTGCTTCGAGGATTACCGAGGATCCTCCCGTCGGATTGCTCGATATCGTGCTTGAGGGCCATGGAGGAACAAAGCAACGCGTCACCCCTATAGTGTGATGCAGCGTTTCAGGCTCTGAAACACGATCCGATTCAAGAGACGTTGAGCGACAATTCCGAATCCGGTTTGAACCACTGTGTTGGTTCGTGGAATGATCTATCGAAAGAGGGCGTCCACTTCGAACGGTCAATCGAGTCGGATTGCCCGTGGACATGCGAACATTCCTTCGCCTGCTATAGCTGACAACTGACGTCACGAAAGGGAGACGGCGGGCCGCTGAAGTGCTCCGGCGGGGATTTGAACCCCGGTCCTTGCCTCGAGAGGGCAAGATGATTGGCCGGACTACACCACCAGAGCGCATTCTTCGCTTGTCCCCATCCCAATTTAATCGTTGCGTTTCGCCGGGGGCGTGGTTCGGTGTGGCGAACCGACCCGTCACGGGCTCGCTCGACGAGGAGTCCCGCGAGGCGCTCGACGACCTCGTCGACCGGACGGGCCGCGGGCAGAGCGAGGTCGTCCGCGAGGCGCTCGCGTTTTACGCCACGAACTTCCGGGCCGCACGCACCGACAACGGCGCCAGCCTCGAGCAGTACCACGCGGTCCTTTCGGGCGGCGAACACGTCCTCCTCGACGTGGACTTCCTGCACGGCCTGCTGGACGTCGTCGACGGAAAAGACGGCGAACCGGACGAGGGGTTCCGGGACGTCATCGATCGCGTCGCCAGGTATCACGCGACCGAGTACGCACGGCGGTTCGACACCCTCGGCGACCTCCTGGACTGGCTGGCGGTCTGTGGCTTCCTCACCGTCCGCGAGGCCGACGCGGGAACCTATCATGTCGTCTTCCCGTCGGAACAGGTCAGGTGGTTCATGACCGAGTTCGTCCAGAAGACGGCCCGCGACCTCCCGTTCGACGTGGAGATCTCGGCGGGCGTCTCGAAGGTCCTCATGACGGAGCATCCCGGCGACTAGCGACACCGGTCGACCCAGGGTCTTCATACGGAATCACACGCCCAACGTTCCCGTTCTTAACAACTGTTTTCCGCGTTCCCGTGGTGGTACGGAGTGACAATGACCCCTGGACGCCGTTGCATCGACGCTGGCGCGTTCCGTCCGAGGATCGGAGCCCTCTCGACCCAGCCGAACCGGAGGGAGACATGGTAGCGACCCCGGAGGAGAACCGGAGCACCGTGGCCGTCGGCGCCGACGTGGGCGGGACGTTCACCGACGTCGTGCTCGTCGTGGGGGACGACCTCGTCACCGCGAAGGTGCCATCGACCGACGATCAGAGCGTCGGCGTCGTGGACGGCATCGAGAAGGCCGCCGGGAAGGCCGGCATCGAGCTCGAGGCGATCGAGGCGTTCTCCCACGCGATGACGGTGTCGGTCAACGCCCTGCTCGAACGTGACGGCGCCACGACGGCACTGGTTACGACCGACGGGTTCCGGGACGTCCTCGAGATCGGCCGGCAGACCCGGCCGTCGCTTTACGACCTGAACGTGGAGAAGCCGACGCCCCTCGTTCCCCGGCGACGGCGGTTCGAGGTCGAGGAACGAACGACCGTCGACGGGGTCGAAACCTCCATCGACGAGGCGGCGGTCCGGAGCCTGGCCGCCGATCTCGACGACGCGGGCGTCGAGAGCGTCGCCGTCTCGTTCCTGCACGCCTACGCCACGCCCGAAAACGAGGCGACGGCGGCGGAGGTCCTCCGCGAGGAGTTCGACGGCAACGTCTCCGCGTCCCACGAGGTCCTCGCCGAGTTCCGCGAGTACGGTCGCACCTCGACGACGGTCGTCGACGCCTACGTCACCCCGACGATCGACGCGTACCTCGCCCGCCTGGAGGAGCGGGCCGCGGAAATGGGCCTCCCAGCGCCGCGGATCATGCAGTCGAACGGGGGGATCGCGGACGCGAAGACGGTCCGCAACAACGCCGTCCAGACCGTGCTCTCGGGGCCGGCCGCGGGCGTCGTCGGTGCCAAACGGACTGCCGAGGGCAACGCCGAGACGGCCGATCTCGACGGACTCGTCACGTTCGACATGGGCGGGACGTCCTGTGACGTGAGCGTGGTCAGGGACGGGACGATCGAGCGCACGACCGAAAGCGAGATCAACGAGCAGCCGATCCGGGTGCCGATGGTGGACGTCACCACGGTCGGCTCCGGGGGCGGCAGTCTGGCCTGGGTCGATCCCGGGGGCGCCCTTCGGGTCGGGCCGGAATCCGCGGGCGCCGACCCCGGACCGGCGAGTTACGGCCAGGGGGGCACCGACCCAACCGTCACCGACGCGAACGTCGTGCTGGGGTACATCGGCGGGAGCACCGCGCTCGGCGGCGAACTCGAGCTCGACGTCGACGCCGCTCGCGAGGTCCTCGACGAACTGGCCAACGAGGCCGGCCTGGACTCGCCGCTCGAGGCCGCGGAGGGCGTCTTCCGGGTGGCCAACGCCAAGATGGCCCGGGCGATCCGGTCCGTCACCGTCGAGCGGGGCCTGGATCCGCGCAACTACGGCCTGGTGGCCTTCGGCGGCGCCGGGCCGATGCACGCGGCGGCGATGGCGGCGGAGCTGGACATGGAGAGCGTCGTCGTGCCGCTCCCCTCGGGCGTCCTCTCGGCCTACGGCCTCCTGGACGCCGACGAGAAACACGACGCCGTGAGGACCCACCGGACCCCGGTCACCGCGGCCGACCCGGACCACCTCGACGAAATCTACACCGACTTGGAGGGGGACGTTCGGGACGACGTCGCGTCGACCCGCGAGGCGGCGATCGAGCGCCACGCCGACCTCCGGTACGCCGGCCAGAGTTTCGAGCTCCAGGTCCCCGTCCCCGACCCAATCGACGTGGACCGCCTGGCCGAGCGGTTCGAAACCGCCCACGAGCGCACGTACGGGTACACCACCGAGGGCGCGGTCGAGCTCGTCAACCTCCGGGCCACCGCGACGGTCCCGCGGGAGGCGCCCGACACCACTTTCGAGGGCGCGGCCGCCGAGCCGAAGGCAACCCGGGAGGCGTTCTTCGACGGACGGGCGTGGGACACCCCGGTGTACGACCGGAGCGCGATCCCGCCGGGCACCGCCGTGGACGGGCCGGCGATCCTGGAACAGGAGGAGTCCACCACGGTCGTCCCCCCCGAGTGGTCCGGGACCGTGGCCACCGACGGGGCGCTCGTGCTCGGGAGGGACGACCGATGACGGGGGACGTCGACTCGATCACGCTCGAAATCGTTCGCAACCAGCTCGAGAGCGTCGCCGACGAGATGGGCGAGGTGCTCATCCGGAGCGCGTACTCGCCCAACATCAAGGAGCGCCAGGACTGCTCGACGGGGCTGTTCGACCCGGCGGGCCGCATGATCGCCCAGGCCGAACACATCCCTGTACACCTCGGGGCCATGCCCGACGCCGTCGACGCCGTTCAGGCGCACGACCCGACACCCGGGGACGCGTTCGTCCTCAATGACCCCTTCGAGGGCGGGACGCACCTCCCCGACATCACGATCGTTTCCACGATCGCCCCGGACGACGAGATCGTCGGGTACGCGGTCACCCGCGCGCACCACGCCGACGTGGGCGGGATGACGCCCGGGAGCATGCCGGCCGGGGCGACCGAGATCTACCAGGAGGGGCTCCGCCTGCCGGGCGTCCGTCTCCGTGACGACGGCGACCTGAACGAGGACGTCCTGAACCTGATCCTCTCGAACGTGCGGAACCGCGACGAGCGCGAGGCCGACCTCCGGGCGCAGCTCGCGGCCAACGACCGCGCCGAACGGCGGTTCGCCGAACTGATCGCGGAACACGGCCGG
>JBLGCL010000176.1:0-5884 GCA_047617305.1 Natronomonas sp. | reverse complement strand
GAGGAAGAACAGTTCGACCCCGTGTTCGAAGGTCACGTTCAGGAAGTAGATGCCCGAGACCAGCAGGACGATCGACTGGACCGTCGCGAGGAGTCCGTACCCGAGGACGTACCCGGTGACCAGGCCGCTTCTGGAGACCGGGGCCGCCAGGACGCGTTCGAGCGTGCCGGCCGTCCGCTCGCGGAGGAACCCGATGGCGGTCAGGATGTAGGTCAGGAAGAACACGAACACCGCGAGCATGATGTGGGCCACCGTCTCGGGGCGAGTGAACACCTCGCTGACGAGGTAGATGATGAAGGCCGGCACGACGAGGACGAGGCCGAGCGTCCGGCGATCGCCGCGCAACGAGAGCAGGACCCGGCGGGCCACCGGGACCGTCCCGCGGAGGAGGGTCACGCGAACACCCCCTCGTTCGCACCCTCATCATCGGTTTCGGCGTCGGCCGGGTCACCGTCGCGTTCCAGCAGGGCGAGAAAGGCGTCTTCGAGGTCGTCCGCCCCCGTCTCCGCCAGGAATCGCTCGGGCGAATCGTAGGCGAGGACGCGCCCGTCCCGCAGGAAGAGGACGTCGTCACACCGGGTGGCCTCGCCGAGGTAGTGCGTCGAGACGAGGATCAGCGCCCCCTCGTCGCGACGCTCGCGGAAGGCATCCCACATCGTTGCCCGGAGTTGCGGGTCGAGGCCGACGGTCGGTTCGTCCAGGATGAGGATGTCCGGGTCGTGCACCAGCGCACACGCGAGACTCGTCCGGCGGATCATCCCGCCCGAGAGGTCGGAGACGCGGTCGTCGGCGCGGTCCGAGAGGCCAACGAACGAGATCGCGCGATCCACGGCGGCCGACCGGTCGTCGACCCGGTACAGTCGAGCGAAGAAGTCGACGTTTCCACGAACTGTGAGGTCCCGGTAGATCGCGTCGGCCTGTGGCATGTAGCCGATCCGTTCGCGGTCGGCGGCGTCCAGCGAGAGCGAGTCCGTGCCGCCGACGCTGGAAGCGCCGTCGGTGGGCGAGAGCAATCCGAGGAGACACCGGATGAGTGTGGTCTTGCCGGCGCCATTGGGTCCCGCAACGCCCACGATTCGGGGGCCGTCGACGTCCAGGTCGACGCCGTCGAGCGCGGTCACGGGAGCGAACTCGCGGCGGAGGTCCGTTACCGATATCGAGACGTCCGAATCTGACATGGTTGAATCATGGACGGCCGGGGGAATAGCGGTTCTGCGAGGCATAGTCGGGTGGTTTATTAGCGGTCCGTCGTCAACGCCCGTCATGAACCGTCCCCGGGTGAGCCGATGAAACACCTGCGGATGACGAACCGGCCGGACGTCGACGTCGTGCCGCCGATCTTCGGCCTCATCGCCGACTCCGAACACGTCCGGGAGGCCCGGATGCTCGGGTGGAACACCTCGAACGCGGATCGCCCGACGGCACTGTTCGCCGTCGACGGCGACCTGCCCGGGTTTCGGGGCGATTTCGAGCCCTCCGAGTCGATCGCTGCCGCCGACCTGACGTCCGTCGCCGAGGACCGGTTTTATTTGCTGTTGACGCTCGACGCGTCATCCTCGCCGGCGATCCGGGACCTGTTCGACATCCTGACGAGCGACGGGCTCGTGGTGATCAAACCGGTCGTCTACCGCGACGGCGCGGTCCACGCGAACGTCGTCGGCGACGCGGCCACGCTACAGGCCGCGATGGAGCGGCTCCCGCCGTTCGTCGACGTCGAAATCGACGAAATCGGGTCCTACGACGGCGGCCCGGACGCCCCCGCCGCGAAACTCTCCGAGCGTCAGCGCGACGCCGTGCTGGCGGCGCTCGAACGGGGCTACTACGACACACCCCGTCGGGCCACCCACGATGACGTCGCCGAGGCCATCGGGATCGCCCCGAGCACGGCCTCCGAACACCTCCAGAAGGCGGAGTCGAAGCTGGTGCGGTCGACGTTGGCACCGTATCGGGACTAGGAAAAACCGGCGCGCTCGCCCGCGACCGGGGCGATCAGTCCCCGTCCGCGTCCTCGGTGACGGTCTTCTCGACGTCCTTCTCCCCGAGGTAGATCTCGGCGCCGTCCTGAGCGACCTTCTCGGCGAGGACCGCGCACTTGACCCGCATCGGGCTGATGTCGACGCCCAGCAGGTCGATCACGTCGTCGCGGTCCATCTCGCGGAGTTCGTCGAGGGTCTTCCCCCGGAGTTCCCCGGTGAGGATGCTGGCGCTCGCCTGGCTGATGGCACAGCCGTCGCCCTCGAAGCTGACCGCCGCGATGGTCTCCCCGTCGTCGTCGAGCTTTACGTCCATGCGGATCTCGTCGCCGCACATCGGGTTTTCGCCGAGGTGCGAGAAGTCCGCGTCCTCGATCTCCCCGTAGTTCCGGGGGTTCTTGTAGTGATCGAGGATTCGCTCCCGGTACATGTCCGAACCCATGCTCATCGTTGGCCGGACGTAGGGGAGTTGCCGGCAAAAGGATTCCGGGGTTCCATTTCGGGGGATTCGATCCACAGGCGATCAGTCGGCAATCCCGGAGTCGCCCTCCCGGGCGTCGGCCGACTCGTCCGTCCGCACCGCCGCGGGATCGAACTCGTGGTACTCCATCGCAGGCCGGAGGCCGGCCCTCTCGATGATCGCGAGGTCTTCGGCCGGCGACCGGCCCTCGGTCGTCAGGTAATCGCCGGTGAGCATCCCGTCGGCGCCGACATCGAAGGGCCGATGCTGTTCGTCGGCGTCGAACGCCACTTCCCGGCCGCCGGCCATGTGGACGCCGGTCTCGGGAAGCAGCAGGCGGTACACGGCGATCGTGCGCAGCAGTTCCGCGGTCGAGATCGGCAGTTCGTCACCGTCCGCCCGCTCTCGTTCGGCCATCGGCGTTCCCGCGATCGGATCGAGGACGTTCACCGGCACCGCGTCGACGCCGACGTCCCGGAGCGCCAGGGCGGCGTCGACCCGGTCGGCCGGCGACTCGCCCATGCCCAGGATGACGCCGGCACAGAGCTCCATCCCGGCCGCCTTCGCCCGCCGGAGCGTTTCGATCCGGTCCTCGAAGTCGTGGGTCGAGACGACCTCGGGGAAGTAGTCGGGCGAGGTCTCGACGTTGTGGTTGTACATCTCGAGGCCGGCGTCCGCGAGGATCTCGGCCTCCGTCTCGGTCAGTTCCCCGAGGCTCCCGTCGACCGCGAGGTCGGTCTCCGCCCGGACGAGGCGGATCGCCTCGAGGAGGTCGGCCCACTCCTCGGGGCGGTCCCGGCGACTGACGCCCCGCTCGGCGACCACGATGCCGAACTGCTGGACGCCGTCGGCCTCGGCGCGCCGGGCGCTCTCGAGGATCCGTTCCGGGTCGAGGAAGCCGTAGGAGTCCACGCCCGTGTCGTAGTGGACGGACTGGGCGCAGAAGCCGCAGTCCTCCGGGCAGCCCCCCGATTTCGCGTTGACGATGCTACAGGTATCGACCGTCCCGCCGCGGAACCGGTCGCGGACGGCCGCCGCCGCGGGTTCGAGGTCGGCGAGCGGTTCCTCGAGGAGCGCCAGCGCCGTCTCCCGCCCCAGGGAATCGCCGTCGAGGACCGTCCGCACCGCCGCGGCGACGGTGTCGTTGTCAGTTTCGTAAACCACAGAATAGATTCGAGTTTACGGGGCTATAAGCGTGCATGGGTCGGGAGCGGAGATTGCCTGCGCGTAATCTCCGCGCGAGCCGATGGCGACCTCCAGCTGAAACGGAGCCGTTGCGCGCGCCGTCGATCCCGGATCGATCGTCAGCAACGCGAACGAGGCGGCGTCTCCGGAACCGGGACGATCAGGAGAACAGTTCGATCGCGTCCTCGACGCCCGCGATGAGCGGGTCGATCTCCTCGACCGTGTTGTAGATGTAGAACGAGGCCCGCGTCGAGGCGGGAATCCCGAGTTTGTCGTGCAACGGCTGGGTACAGTGGTCGCCGGCCCGGACGGCGACGGCGCGGTCGTTCATGATCGACGCGAGGTCGTGGGCGTGGAGTACGTCGACGGAGAACGCGAGGAGGCCGCCGCGGGCGTCGTCGCCGGGTTCCGGGCCCAGGACGGAGACTTCGTCGATCTCGTCGAGCCGGCGGTACCCTTCCGCGGCCAGGGCCTCCTCGTGGCGGCGGATCCGCTCCATCCCGATGTCGTCGAGGTAGTCGGCCGCCTCGGCCAGGGCGATCCCCTGGGCGATGACCGGCGTACCGGCCTCGAACTTCCACGGCAGGTCGTTCCATTTGGCGTCCTCGAAGGAGACGCGCTTGATCATCCCGCCGCCGTAGTTGAACGGTTCCATCTCCTCCAGGAGGTGCTGCTTGCCGTACAGCCCGCCGATGCCCGTCGGACCGGCCATCTTGTGCCCGGAGAACGAGTAGAAGTCGGCGTCGATGGCCTCGACGTCGACCGGGCGCGTCGGAACCGCCTGGGCGCCGTCGACGAAGAACAGGCCGTCGTGCTCGTGCACCATGTCGGCCAGTTCGGCCACCGGAACGACCGTCCCCAGGGTGTTGGAAACGTGCACGATCGAGGCGATGGCGACGTCGTCGTCGATAACCTCCTTCGCGTGCTCCATGTCGAGTTTGCCGTCGTCGGTGACCCCGATGTACCGGACCTCGGCCCCGGTCTTCTTCGCGATCTGCTGCCAGGTGACCAGCGAGGCGTGGTGCTCCATCTCCGTGAGGACCACCGCGTCGTCAGGGCCCAGTTCGTTCAGCCCCCACGCGTAGGCGACGAGGTTCTCGGACTCGGTCGTGTTCTTCGTGAATATCAGTTCCTCGCGCCCGCCGCTCGCGCCGACGAACGCCGCCAGCCGGTCGTGGGCCTCCTCGTAGGCGATCGAGGCCTCCTGGCTCAGGTGGTGGATGCCCCGGTGGACGTTGGCGTTGGTCGTCCGGTAGTAGTCGGCGATCGCCTCCACCACGGGTTCCGGCGTCTGGGTCGTCGCCGCGTTGTCCAGGTAGACGAGTTGTTCGCCGTCGAACTCACGCTGGAGAACCGGGAAGTCCTCCCGGATCCCCGCGACGTCGATCGGTTCGGTGTCGAACGTACTCATTACGAGACGCGTAGGCCTACACACTCAACACTTCTTCGATCGGTAGCGACTGACAGGGTCCTGACGAACCCTACCCGCGGGCGATTCGATAGGGGCACGCTCCACCCGACGCGTCGATCCTGGGAAGACTGCCTCGTGGGCTGCGGATCGGCCGGGTTTCGGCCTTCACGACGGGGAAATCGACCGAAAACGGTTTGATTCGCGCGACACTTCGGTCGAACGATGTCACGAGCCCTCCTGACGATCGCTCTGACTGCGCTCGTCGTCCTGGCCGGCTGTTCGGCGATCGACGGCGGCGACGCCGGGACGCCGACGCCAACGGTCTCCGCACCGACCGACGCCCCCGAAACCACCGACAGGCCGGGGGACACGAACGCCGAAACGACCGAAAGGACGACGCCGTCGGTAACGGCGGCCTCCGGAACGACGACACCGACCGATGGTGGATCAAGCCCGGACGATCGCATCGGCCGGGAGAACGGCTACGCCTACGACGACCCGATCGCCGTGACCCCGGACGACGGCTTCAACGAGTCCGAGTTCGAGGCCCTCAAGGCGCGGACGATGGCCCGGGTGGAACGGATCCGCGGCCGCGAGTTCGAGTCCGACGTCTCGGTCCGGTTCATCACCAGGGAGACGCTCCTCGCCGAGGGCCTGTTCACCTTCGAGGAGGACCCCGCCCGGAACCAGCTCTGGGAAGCGGCGTTCGTCGTCGGCGAGGATGAAACGGCGGCGGCCGAGTCGAACGAACTCTACGACGTCGTCGTCGACGGGTACGCCGGGCGGGACGAACTGACGCTCGTGGTCGAGAACCCCGAACGACCTCGAATCGACCCGGCCATCCTGGCGCACGAA
>JBLGCL010000175.1:0-5919 GCA_047617305.1 Natronomonas sp. | reverse complement strand
CCTGGTCCTCCAGGACTCCTACCTCGGCGTGAACGCCCACATCAACTACGACCTCGCGCTCGCGCTCGCCGACGTCGGGCTCGATCCGAACCGCGACCGGAAGTACGCCGACCACCGGGCGATCGACGGGATCCTCGCCGACCTCGTCGACGTCCAGCAGGACGCGCTCGCGGCGGCGTACGCGCCGGGCGTGGACGACCTGGATCGCGCGCTGGGGCGACTGGACGAGTCGCTGACCCTGCGCTCGATGACCGAGGGGCGCGAGCAGGCCTGGCGGATCGCGGTCGTGCTGTCCGACGCGGGTTGGGCACCGATCGACGCGTACGCCCGGTGGGTGCTCCGGACGACCGCGACCGGGGGAGCGTTTCTCATCCTGAGCCCGCGGCTCGATCCCACACTGTTTCGGACCCTTCGGCGGATCGAAACCGAGGAACTGGACATCGACGACGTGCTCGATCCCGTGGCGGAGCGGTTCGCGGCGATGGACCCCTGGGAGGGGTGAGCGCCAGGGTCGACCAGTCCGACGCTCACAGGAACCGCTCGGGGACGACCTCGACGAGCCACTTTCGCGTCACCGTGTACGCGACCGAGACCGCGAGCGCCGCCAGGACGGCCGTCCGGATCCGCCCGCCGAAGGTAAGCAGTCCGGGCACCGACAGGAGGGCGGCCAGGACCAGGTCCTCGGGGGCGCCGTCGTAGCGGATCCACTGCCTGGGACGCACCCATCGGCGCGTCGGGTGGACGTACACCCCCTTCTCGGCGGTCCCGCGCCACGGCCGAAGCTCGAGGCCGCCACCGAGGACGTCGCTGGCAGAGTGGACCGCGGCCGCCAGGAGGAAGAGGGCGACGCCGACAGTCAGGGGCGTCGGTGAGAGGAGGGCGACCGCGGCGGCCGGAACGGCCGGGATCCAGTAGTAGACCGGGAAGTGGAGGGTTCGGCGGTGCGTCGCGATCATGTCGAAATCGGGGAAAACTCCGCCCGCGAGCCCGCCCACCGCGGCGGGGACCGCGACCTCGGGCGCGACGGCCGCCACGGCGGCCGCCATCGTGAGCCCGACGAACGCGTGGGTGGTCCCCATCATCGGTCGTCGGAAGGGTTTCGGCCGGGAAAACGCTGTCGGGGTCGGGGTCTAACGGCAGGACGACCGATCCTCAGGCGTCGGTGCCGGCCAGTTCTTCCCGGTGCAGGACCTCGTTCTCGCGGAACAGGACGACGACCATCCGGGGCGATTCGTCCACTGCGAACGTTGCGGTATCCCCTTGGCTGACCTCGTCACCGGCGTCGGCGTCGCTGGCTTCCTCCCACGGAGTCGGACGCGGGATCGCGGGCGGGGCGACGACCGAGAGGTCCTCGGGGGCGATCGCGTCGCCACCGGCGTGGACGACCTCGATCTCCCCGTCGTCGGCGTCGTAATTCACGTCGAAGGTGGCCTCCGGCGCAACGACGTGTTCGGCAAGCGTCGACGAGTCCGGGAGCGGGGTCCACTCCGCGGCGAGGGTGGTCCCCGCGGGGAACTCGCCGAGTTCGACCGTCGCCTCGCGCTCGAGCGTGTCGTGGACGTCCGCAGGCTGGCGATCGGCCGGTTCGCCGTCCACGAGCAGCCGGAACTCGTCGGCGTCCCGCTTGACCCGATCCGCGTACACGGCCTCGATCGTCCCGTCCTGCTCCCTGAAGACGAACCCGCGCCTGGGTTTCGTGGAGAAGTGGGCGACCGACCGCACCGCGGTCGCGTTCTCTGACTCGGACCGGACAGAGATGACGACGCGGTCCCCGATCTCGGCGTCGACCTCGACGGCGTCGCCGGTGGACAACTCGTCGTATTCCCGGGCAAAGACTTTCTCCGCGTCGTCCGTGCGGGGCGGGGCGTCGCCGTGACTGACGTGCAGCCGTTCGGGATCGGCCGCCTGCTCACCGACGTACGTGAGTTCCATGGTTTCGCGGTCGGGATCGTACCGCGCCTCGATGGCGTCGCGTGCGGTCATCGTCCCGCCGAGGTGGCGTTCGCTCTCGTCGGAGACCCACACGAGTTCGACGTTGGCGAGCGGCGGCACCTCCACGGTGAACGCGTCGCCGGGGCCGAATTCCTCGAGGGTATCGGCCGGCTGGACGTCCGCAGGCGCCATGTCGATCCGCAGTTCGAGGTCCTCCGGCGGCAGCGCCTCGCCTTGCCGGTGTTCGATCCGGACGGTGCCCTCGTCCTCGTCGTATTCCATGGAGACGCGCGTCTGGGGGGCGACGACGTGTTCGGTCACGACCACGGGATCGTCCGGTTCGAGCCACTCGACGCGCAGCGTCGTGCCGATCGGGAACTCCCCGAGGGGTATCGCGTCCCCCTCCGACAGGGTGTCCGTCTCGTCGGCGAACTGGACGTCCGTCGGCTCGTCGTCGGCGAACAGCCGGAACTCGTCGGCGTCGCGTTCCCGCCCGTCGTAATACCGCGCGATCAGCCCCTTCTCCGGGTGGTTGCGGAGGTGGATTCGCGGCGGGGAGACGTGAAGGCGTGCCAGCGGACTCCGATGAACGCCGGGCACCGAAGGGACGTCGAGTTCGACCCGGACCGACTCCTCGACGCCGACGTTCTCGACGACCATCGAATCGCCTTCCTCGAGCGTGTCGCCCGCGTCGGCGAACGGGTCCTCGATCCGCCGGAATTCGTCGTCGGAGCGATGGGACACCGTGAGCTTCGCCGGATCCGCCGGATGCCGGCCGACGTACGTGATCTCGACGGCGTCCGACTCGAAGTCGTGGGTCATCTCGAACGCTTCCCGGTCGACCGTCTCCGAGGCGTACACGTAGTGGACGTTCTCCGCCTCGTCGAACCAGCGGAGCACGGCCGTGCCCAGCGGTCCGGTGTCCACGGTGAGCGAATCCCCCGGCTCGAACGCGCGGAACTCGTCCGCGGGCTGTGAATCCGCGATCTCCCCGTCGACCCAGAGCTCCAGTTCGGTCGCCGGGACGGGCTCGCCACCCTCGTGGTCGAAGGTGAGCGTCGTCGTCTCCCGGTCGAACGTGGTCCGGATCTGCGCGTCGGGAGCGGCCTCGCGGTCGTATTCGGGGGCCGCCTCCACGACGGCCTCGACGCGGACCGCGTTGCCGCTGCGGGAGACGTCCGCCTCGACGACGACGCCGGGGTCGACCGATTCGACGACGGATCGGGCCCTCTCCTCGTCGAGCGTCGCGTCCGACGCCGGGAAGAGAAGGTATTCGTTTTCCGCAGTCCCCTCGAGTTCCCTGGGGTGCACCTCGAACCCGGCACCGAGCGCTTGCAGTCGATCGCCCCCGACGGGCGGGTATCCGGTCCCGGCGGGATCGGGGACGAACAGGATCGTGTCGAAGTCGGCGAGCGCCTCGATCGCCTGGCCGGCAGCCAGGGCGTCGTCGAGGAACCGGTCCACGTCGCCGGTTGCGGCCGCCGCCATCGTTTCCGCGGTGTCGATTCGGTCGTCCGCGGTCCGACCGGCGGCGAACGCGGCGCGCCCCTCGACCGTCGCGATGCCGACGTCGCCGGTATCGGTGATCCGCCAGCCGCCGTCCCGGTCGTCCCCGTCGTCGTCCGCGAGCGCGTCGAAGTCGCCGGCCGCCACGCCGAGGCGACGACGGTAGTCCCCGGGATAGACCGAGACGAGCTTCGAGAGGTCCGCCGACGAGACGTCCAGCGACTCGACGGCCCTCCGTGCCTCGGATGGCAGGTCGGACGCGTCGTCGCCGTCCACGTCCTGGAGGACGATCGTCCGGTAGTCGACGTCGACGGCGTCGGCCGACGGCAAGGGTTCGAGGAGGGACTCCAGGTCGGACGGGAGCGAATACCTGGTCGGTCGGGGTGGGTCGAGGTGGCGACCGGCGTCCAGGACTCCAGTCAGTGCGGTTAGCGTCAGGGCGGTGCCGCTCAGAAAGCTCCGTCGAGAGTGGGAGGGCATGCACCAATAGAGAGTTACCGGAAGTAAAGCCGTGGCGGAGGCTCAAACGCGAGTCTGAGTTTGCGGATGGCCCCCAAGGACCCCGACCGGACGATCCGTTCAGGTTCCCTGCCCGGCCCACGCCGGCTCGATCGGCTCCTCGAGGCGGGCCATGTCCTCGTCGGTCAGCTCGACGTCGAGCGCGCCGAGGTTCTCCTCGAGTTGGTCGATCGTCTTCGGGCCGATGATCGGCGCCGTGACGACGTCCTTGTGCAGCAGCCAGGCGAGGCTGATCTGGAGCGGGGTGGCGTCCTTCTCCTCGGCCAGCTCGCGAACGACGTCGAGCACCTGCCACTGCCCCTCGCCGAAGCGCTCCTCGGGCGTCGTCTCGCGCTCGGCCAGGCGGGAGCCCTCCGGCGCGGGTTCGCCGCGCTCGTACTTGCCCGTCAGGAACCCGCCCGCCAGCGGGCTCCAGGGGATGACGCCGATCCCCTGGTCGGCACACAGCGGCAGGACGTTCTGCTCCTCGTGGCGCCGCGCGACGCTGTACTCCGGCTGCATCGAGACGAACCGCTCGAGGTTGTTCACGTCGCTTTCCTTCAGCGCCTTCATGAACTGCCAGGAGTGCATCGTGCTCGCGCCGACGTACCGCACTTTCCCCTCGTCGACGAGCCGATCGAGCGCGCGCAGCGTCTCCTCGATCGGCGTGTTCTCGTCCCAGCGGTGGATCTGGTAGAGGTCGACGTAGTCGGTCCCCAGGCGGTCCAGGCTCGCCTCGGCCTGCTCCAGGACGTGCTTCCGCGAGAGGCCCTGCCCGTTCGGTCGCTCGGCCATCTCGCCGTAGACCTTCGTCGCGATCACCAGTTCGTCGCGACGGCCCTCGATGGCCTTGCCGAGGATCGTCTCGCTCTCCCCCGACGAGTAGACGTTCGCCGTGTCGAGGAAGTTGATCCCCGCGTCGATGGCCGCGTCGATCACCTCGATCGAGGCCTCGTGGTCCTCCACGCCCCAGGACCCGAAGTTCATGCAGCCCAGGCAGAGCCGCGATACTTCCAGCCCGGTGTCGCCGAGGGTCGTGTACTCCATCTCGGGTGGCATGGGTCGGCATACGACAGGGGGCGGCTAATAGGTTGGCGAGGGCGAACGTCTCGCCGGTGTCAGGGGGTGACGCGAGCGTCGGGGATCCCTGGCGGGGCCGTTCCAGCCTACTCGACCGTCGTTCGCTCCGGCGGGAACGTCCAGGTTCCCTCGACGCCGTAGATCTCGATCCCGGAATCCGCCATCGCGGCCCGGACCTCGTCGTACACCTGCACTCGATTGAAGTCCTCGCGGTCGGCCGACGCGTTGTTGCAGTACGCGTCGGGCCAGTCGTTGCTACAGACCCCCAGGAGGTACGTTACCTCCTCGTAGTACGACTCGAAGTCCTCGTGGAGTGCCGCCGAGACCGTCGGGCGTTTCGGATCCTCGAACCGGTCGGCCCATCGTTCCTCGACGAACCCGTCGATGACGCCTTTCGATTCGGGTTCGCCCAGCTGGACCTGGATGACGTCCCGGGTCGTTCCGTTCCGGCGCCCCTTGACGGCCTTCAACTGCACGTAGCCGGTGGCGGTCATCGGCTCGTTGCACCCGGCGAGCGCGCCGGCAGCACCGGCGGCCAGCGCCGAGAGCATCGCTCGCCTGGAGGGCATACAGGAGTACTTCGATTCGAGAACCGGGAAAAACGTCACGAAAACGTGGAACCGCTCGCCGGGATCACCCCTCCAGCGCCGTCTCGTGGAGATCGATCCACTCGACGCCCCCGGGCGCCGAATCGGCCTCGCGCAGCAGGACCGTGCTAATCCGGCCGTTCTCGTCGCCGTTCTCGCGCTGCCACTCCTCGTAACGGACGAGGGCGTACTCGCCCAGGTCCCGAACGAGTTCGACGTTCCGGATCTCGATGTCGAACGCGCCCGGTGCCTCCCGGCCGTACGACTCGCGGATCCAGTCGAGGACGGCCGCCCGATCGGATCGGTCGCCGGTCGG
>JBLGCL010000174.1:0-5939 GCA_047617305.1 Natronomonas sp. | reverse complement strand
GCGTCTCCTGGAGGTCATCGGCATCCATGGTTCCGTTTACACCTTCGGCCGCGAGGCGTTCAAGAGGACGATCACGACCGCGCTGGCGACGATTTTGCGGGCGACCGACGATCGAGTTCCTGACCAACGAGGAGCGCGTCAGGCAATTGCTCGAAACGCACGACGGCCGGCTCCACCAGAGCGAGATCGTTTCGGCGACGGACTGGTCGAAGTCGACGGTCAGCCGGGTGCTCTCGCGGATGGAGGGGAACTCGCAGGTGTCGAAGATTCCCCTCGGCCAGGAGAACCTCATCGCCCTTCGCGGAGAAGCGCCGGCGGAGGCGAGATCCCCCGAGAGCCGCCGGATGATGAGGATCGATACTCGGTCTGGAGCGGGGCGACTCCCGCCTCACAGGTTGCTCTCGAGGTGGATCGCCTCCTCGGAGATCGATTCGATGTGGTGAGTCCCGAGCGGATAGGACCCCTCTTCGTCCGCCCAACCGAGCACGACGGCCGTCATCGTCGAGATGTCCTCGTTCGGATCGACGAACGGCGTTCCGCCCTCGACGCGTTCGACCGTTCCGAGATGGTCTCCGTTCGCGTCGACGACCCGCTTGCCCGCCTCCTCGATCGTGACGTTCGCCATGGTGAATCGATGGACTGCCCCCGGTTGGCTTTCGTGCCTGCACGTGAAACGTCCCCGAAAAGCAGTGCTCGGCGATCGGCCGCCCTCACGTCGCGTCGCGGCCGCCGAACTCCGGACGAAGGGTGTTCTCGATGAGCGTGGCGTGGCCCCGCCGGAGCCGTTCCGAAAGCGCCTGGTGGGTCACGTCGCGGTCGTCCGCCAGGTCATCCAGGGTCGTCTCCCGGGGCACCTCGTAGTAGCCCAGTTCGTACGCCCGGGTGATAGTCTCGTACTGGTCGTCCGTGAGGCCGTACTGCCCCCGCCGGACGGAATCCGAAAGCTGGTAGACGCGCTCGAACCCGAGGTCGATGTCGTAATCCTCGCAGAACTCGTGGGTGGTCGATACCGAGTCGTGTTCGGGAAAGAGGATGCGGAGTTCCCACCGGCCGTCCGCCCCGTAGGCGTCCATGATGGTCCCGTTTTCTTCCAGGATGATGTGGAGGATGACCCGGATGCGGGCCATCCACGTCATCCGGAAGAGATACTCCTCCTCGAGTTCCGAGAGCACCTCGACGTCCTCCGTCGTCGGATCGGCCTCGACCGCGTCCGACAGCGCGTCGAGATCCTCGGCGGTCCCCCACACGAACGGCATGATGCGATCGGGCTCGTTGGCGACGAGGCGGAAGACCTCGAACTCCGCGCCCGGGACCTCCGCCAGCGAGTGTTCGAGTGCGAACTGGTCGGCCGGCAACCCGGCCTCCACGATGGTACTCATCGGTCGGCGTACCGGCCGAGTGCACAAAAGTATTGGCCAGCCGAATCACAGCAACAGCGTGACGGCCGCCAGGACCAGGAAGATCAGGACCAGGAACTTCGCGATTTCCATCGTCAGGCCGGCGACGCCCCTGAAACCGGCGACACCGGTGACGACGGCGAGCACGAAGAACATCAGTCCCCAGTAGAGGAAGCCGCCGCCAGCGGTCTGGAGTACGTGAGTGGTCAGTTCCGCTACCGGAGCGGCGATCGCACTCAGCATCGCCGGGATTTACCTCGTTCCGGGCGGGCCCCGTCGTCGATCGCCGGACGGTCGGGTTCGAACATCGGAGTTCCATCGAGGGGACCCAGCCCCAGGGCGGTTCTGCCTGCAAATGCCTGCCAGCAACAACGAAACGGCGTCCGATCCTCAATCCTCCTCGGTCCGGTAGAGCGCTTCCTTCGGTGCCCCGCGGTTCGGACATTCCTCCGGCATCCCCCCTCCAGGTCGCCCATCTCGCCGCACTCGTCGCAGCGCCACGCGAGGTATCCTTCGCCGAACTGCTGTCCGGGGTGCTCGGTACGAGTGGCCGCGTCGAGGGGTTCGGCCCCGTTCGATCCGTCGGGCTCGCCGGCTTTCTCGGCGAACTCGACCTCGACGCCGTCGCCGGTGACCCCGGTGACAACGCCGATCGCTTCGCCGTCGTCGGTGTAGACGACGTCGCCCGGTGCGATCGAGGGGACGCCCTCGGGCGTGACAGGGGTCTCGGTCATGTTTCGCGTTCAGGCAGCACAGTTGTTCGGCCCGAGTTCCAGTTCGGTGGCGTCCTCCTCGGTGCTCCTCGATCGACCGGTATTTCGTGCGATGATCGTCCCGTAGTTGGGCGGCTTGTCGGGGGCGTTCTCGACCGCGCGCTCGACGAACTCGTCGCGGTCGAGCTGGAGAACCGACAGCGACTCCTCAAGGTCGCCCAACCTTGGCGGTCACCGGCTCCCCGGGACTGGCGTTCTCGAACCGGTCGTCGTCCGTGACGGAGACGTGGCCCGGGAGGACCGTCACGTCGGGAGGTCGCTGGAGCAGGACGTCGTCGTTCACGAGGTAGGTGACCATCTCGGACGTGTGTCCCGGCGCGTGGACGGCCTCGATCGTCACGTCGCCGATCCGGATCGTTTCGCCGTCCGCGAGCGGGTCGTATTCGTGCTGGACGCCGCGCTACTCGTCCTCGTCGCCGACGCCCGCGCTCTCCCCGCTCTTCGCTTCGGTTTTGCCCCAGTCGAGGTCGCGGGACCGGTCGGTCTCCCGGAGGATGAACGGCCCGATGGAGAGTGTGCGCTTCGTCACGGTGACGATGCGGAGGATGTAGGACAATAGGAACGCGAACGGCAGCAGGGAAATGGCCACGCCAGCGCTCACCACCACGACGAGCGTGCGCACGCCGAATACGGTCCCTGGGAACAGCGCCGGTTCGAGGTAGACGACGCCCGCGACCGCCGTGAGGAGCGCGGGTATGGACGCGTACAGCATCGTCCGGGAGAGGTCGATGAGCGCCCACTGGAAGTACAGCGTCTTGAAGTGCTCGCGTGCCGGCCCGAACAGTTCGAGCGCGTTGATGAGTTCGTCGAACGCGTGGTGCGCTTCCTCGGTGAGCACGTCCTCGTTCTCTGCGCGAATGCGGCGGGCGGCGTAGAGCTTCCACGAGTAGTTGTAGTTCAGCGCGGAGAACACCACGTCGAACTCCCCGAACTGGGACCCTTCGAGATTACTCTGGACGGCGTCCGCGTTCCGCTTCACGTTCTCCGTGAACGCGGCCACCTGGTCGTTCAGGTTGTCGTCGTCGATGTCCGCGATGGCGTCCTGGAGGGCGTCCGTGTGGCGCTTCGTGAGTTTCACGAGCGACCGGAGGAACGCCGAGGGCTGGGCGGGACTGACGGGTTCCTTGATGACGTCCTCGACGTCCTTCCGGAACGCCATCGCACCCTCCATGCGTTCACGCTGGTCCCCGATCGGCCCCTGTTCCTGGGAGAGTACGAGCTGGCTGAGCGTGAGCACGAGCGTGACGGCCGTGATGATGGACGTGAGCAGCCCCTGGAACAGCGTCTCGATAGGGTCCGCCTGGCTGAACAGCGCCAGCGTCCCGATCGGGTGGAGTTGCCCGATGATGGCAAGCGCGAGGAACACGCCGCCCGAGATCCCAGCGGCGACCAGCCACCGGTTCGCATTCAACAGCAGCCAGAACTTCCGACTGCTCTCCGGCACGCGCTCCCGCATCGTGTCGCTCGGGCGACTTCCCTCTCCGTCGCTCATACCGGCCGTATCCCACTCACGATTGAAAACACTGGCTGCCGAACTCGGGTCGGGCCAGGTCGGCGAGCAGGAACTCGGCCGCGGTCCGCCATCGGTCCGGCACGCGCCCGCGTCCCGAGACGGATAAGCCGCCGGGCGTCGAACCCCCTGGCATACAACAGGAGACCGTGCTGGTGCTTGGCGGCCGCGACGTGGAACGCCCCCTCGACGCGCCCGACAGCGGGGCGTCGGCGTGCGACTCTCATGTCGCCAGTTTGTGATTCGGGGCATCTGTCAGAAGTGGACGTCTGCAGGCACGATCCAGAGATCCTCACGCTCCTCGGGGACTCGATCCAGCCGTTCGCGGTGGCGAATGCCGGTCGCGTACTCGTTGTACAGGAACACCGTCGGCCCATCGTACGCGCCGACCTGATGCAACGCGTGCCGGGCGAGGTCCTCGTCGCGCGGTATGGCCTCGTCGCTGAGCTCGTCGAACGCCTCCTTCACGCGGTCGAGGTTCCGCTGAAACTCCACCCTCGTGGCGTTCCAGGCCCGGGCGAGCAGTTCAGTATGAGACTCGTTCTATGACACCCTCATTCCGCAAGCCTTCGGCGGCAGAGACAACAACCCCGCGCTTGCGTCCACAGCGGTCCGACCGCCCGACGTGGACGAACCGTGCGACCGAGTGCTCGGATCCCGACCGGAGGGATGCTCCGGTCCGGACCGAACTCCCCCCTGCGAGCGCCGGCCCGGCGCTTAAACGATCGGCTCCCATACGGCCGCCACCGTGATCGGTGATCCCTCGTGAGCGTTCTGACCGGAATCGAACGCGCACTCGCGCCGGCCCGGGACGTGCTCAGGCCGATCCTGTCGGATCCGCTCGTGCTGAGCGCCTGGGCCGCCGTCGTCGGGCTCTCGCTCGGCGTCCTGTGGTGGGACGTTCGGAAGCGAAACCAAGCGTTACCCGGACTGATGAAGTTCGTCTGGACGCTCGTGGTCCTGTACTCCGGGGCGTTCGGCCTCGCCGTGTACTGGTACTCCGGACGCACCCAGATCGCGAACGACTCGACGTGGCGCCGCGGCTTTCGGTCGACCGCCCACTGTTATTCGGGGTGTGGGGCGGGCGAGGTGGTCGGCGTCACGCTCCTCGTCGGAGTTCTCGCCATCGCAAGCACGGTGCTGACCACCCTGGGAACCTTCGCGTTCGCGTACACGTTCGGGTACGCCCTGACCGTCGGGCCGCTCCTCCAGGAGGGCGAGACCCTCGGGACCGCCATCATGGACGCCCTCTACTCCGAAACGCCCTCGATCACCGTGATGGAGATCGCCGCCATCGGTACCGACGTGCTGCTCGCCGGGGGCGCGACGATGGGCGACCCCCTGTTCTGGGGCGCGCTCGTGTTCTCGCTCTCGATCGGTTTCGTCGTCGCCTACCCCGTGAACGTGGCGCTCGTGGCAGTCGGCGTCAAGGAAGGGATGCAAAATCCCCGGAAAGCGGGTGAGGGCCCGGCCGCCAGCGCGGACTGATCGGGCCCGCTGGCCGAGCGAACGGAACGCGTTCTCGACCGCCAACTTTCGGACGCAGGCACGTTTCCTAACTGGCCACAACCCCACGAACGGGTGCATGGCAACGGAATCGGAGGAATCGCGATCGATCACGAGCAAAGTGCGACGCTACATCGGAACCAGCCTCGCGTCCTGGATCATCCTCGCGGGCGCGATCCTGGTCGTCCTTCCGGAACCGATCACGTCGTTCGTCGGCGTCGCGCTCCTGCTGATCGGTCTCGTCATGTGGATCGGCGAAAAAGCGCTGTAGCGTCGCGACGTCGATCGGTCTCGCCCCGTTTCGGCGTCGAGTTCGGTAGCTCCGACGATCAGGACTGGAACGGCGGTTCGTCGCGGTGGTTGTCGGCGTTCTCCTGGTCGGTCGCCGCCTCGTGGCGCTTCTCCGACCGACCGTCGCCCTGTTCCGCCGGCGCAGTCTCGGGCCTCGCCCGGTCGGTCTCGTCGTACGGTTCCTGCGTGCGCGCCCGGCCACCGTCGGCCCCGTCGTCCCGGTCGTCGAGGGTGACTCGGTTCGAGGTCCGGATCCGTTCCCGCTCGAAGAAGTCACAGGCCGACGCCGGCGGATCGCCGTCGAGTGACTCGTCGTAGGCGAACGCGAGTCCCCGGTCCTCGAAGTGTTCGAAGAACACCTGCCAGTCGATCGAGTCGATCGCGTCGTCGTCGACCGGATTGGCGGGGTCCTCCCGGGCGTCGAACCGGAGGCCAATGCCCTCGTCGTGGCCATCCTGGAGC
>JBLGCL010000173.1:0-5953 GCA_047617305.1 Natronomonas sp. | reverse complement strand
AGGCCTGCAGCGCCGGTTTCGGCGTAGCTCCCCTCGCTCTCGAACAGGCCGATCGCTAACCCGCCGATCAGGATACCCAGGAAGGTTGCGAGCAGCGCCGGCAAGAGCGGCACGAACCCCGCGGCGACGATGCCCCCCACGAGTGCGCCCGCTCGAAGGAGAAAGCCACGCGGCGAGAACAGCCTGCCCAGACGCGAACGGATTCCGGACAGTCGACCCCCACCGGCGGATTCGTCGACTGACCGCGACTCGTCGAGCCCCTGCAGTCCGTCGCTTCCCCCGTCCGGATCCTGGAAGTCGGTGAAATCGTCCTGGAGGCTCCCGAGGTCCGCGCCCGAACGCTCGCGCTCTTTCGTGCGCTCGTCGGTTCGGTCCGGCATGACGGGACGAAAGGGACGTCGAGGTATGGGCTTTTCCCTCCGACGGACGGCGGGGACGACGCCCCGGGACTCGACGTGTGGTCCGGATCAGTACCTCGAGTTCGAGCCGTCGCCCGCGCGCCCGGGTCGGGAACGAGGATCGGTCCACGACCGTCGGCGGTGGTGCTGGACCGGTGTCCCCGATTCGCCCGGGTTCCATTCGCCGCCCCGCCCCCGGTATCGCACAGTTGAAGTCCCAGGACGCGGAACTCCGGGGTATGAACCCAGGAGACCGGGTCCGCGTCGAGCGCGCGGACGCCGAATACGAGGGCGTGATGCTCCCGTCGACGGACGAGTCGTCGCTGGCGCTGAAACTCGACGACGGGTACAACGTCGGGATCGACCGCGAGGCGGCCGAGGTGGAGGTCCTCGAGCGGGACGTCTACGACATCGGCGACGGCGAGATGACCGAGAGCAGCGAGGTGGCCTTCGACGAGGACCTGCCGACGATCGCGCTCATCTCGACCGGCGGGACCATCGCCTCGACGGTCGATTACCGGACTGGCGCGGTCACGGCCCAGTTCGACGCCGAGGACGTCCTCCGGGCGGTCCCGGACCTCGCGGGCCGCGCGAACTACCGCGGGCGGGTCGTCGCCAACATCCTCTCGGAGAACATGTCCCCTGACGTCTGGCAGGATCTCGCCCACGCCGTCCACGAAGAGATCGAAGGAGGCGCCGACGGGGTCGTCGTCATGCACGGCACCGACACGATGCAGTACACCGCGTCGGCCCTGTCGTTCATGCTCGACACGCCCGTGCCGATCGTGTTCACGGGGAGCCAGCGCTCGGCCGACCGCCCTTCCTCGGACAACGTGATGAACGCCGTCTGCGCCGTCGAGGCGGCGAAGGCCGACGCCGCGGAGGTACTGGTCTGCATGCACGCCACCGAGAGCGACGACGGCTGCGCGCTCCACCGGGGCACCCGGGTCCGGAAGAACCACACCTCCCGCCGGGACGCCTTCGAGACGATCGGGGCCGAGCCGCTGGGCATCGTCGATTACGACACCGAGGAGGTCACGTTCCGGCGGGAGTACCGCGAGCGCGGCGAGGCCGACCTCGATCTGCAGCCCGACCTCGATCCGGACGTCGAACTCCTGAAGGTCGCGCCGGGGATGGACGACGCCTTCTACGACCTGCTGGAGGGCAAGTCGGGGGTCGTCATCGAGGGCACCGGCCTGGGGCACGTGCACACCGACGACATCGACCGGATCGCCGACCTCGTCGAGGACGGCACCCGCGTCGTGATGACGAGCCAGTGCATCGAGGGGCGGATCTGCGACCGCGTCTACGACACCGGCCGCGACCTGCTGGACGCCGGCGTCATCGAGGGCGAGGACATGCTCCCCGGCACGGCGATGGTCAAGCTGATGTGGGTCCTCGCGAACGTCGACGATCCGGCGACGGCGATGGGTGAACCCCTCGCGGGCGAGATCCAGGACCGCTCGACGCCCTGGAGGTGATCGACGTGGAGGACACGCGTCGACCCGGCGACTACGCCGCGGTCGACGTCGAGATCAGGCCGGCCACCCACGACGACTACGACGACGTCGTCGCGTTCACCGAACACACCTGGGAGGACCGGAACGGCGGCGACTACATCCCGAGCATCTACCACGAGTGGATCGACAAGGAGGGCGCCGAGACGTTGGTGGCCGACGCGGGGGACGAACTGGCCGGCATCGCACAGGTCGTCGCCCTGAACGAGGACGAGGCCTGGTGCCAGGGGATGCGGACGAACCCGAACTACCGCGGGCAGGGCGTCAGTACGGCCATCAACGTCGGCCTGTTCGACTGGGCGCGCGAGCGCGGCGCGACCGTCGCCCGGAACATGGTTTTTTCCTGGAACACGGCCGGCCTCGGCGCCTCGCGGGGGATCGGGTTCGAACCGGCCACGGCGTTCCGATGGGCGGAACCGGACCCCGATCCGGGCGCCGGAGTCGGGGGGGACTACGAGGTGGCCCACGATCCCGGAAGCGCGTGGACGTACTGGTCGGGCAGCGATGCCAGGGCTCACCTCCGCGGCCTCGTCCTCTCGACCGAGGAGTCCTGGGCGGTCGACACCCTCACCCGGGAGACCCTGGAGTGGGCCGCCGACGAAAGCGCCCTGATCGCGGTCCGCGACGACAGCGGGACCGCCGGCATGGCCTTCCGGACCCGCGATTACGAGCGCGAGGACGACGACGGCGAGGCGAGCCACCACGCCGAGTACGGGGTCGGCGCCTGGGAGGACGTTCACGCCGCCCGCGCGCTGTTCGGCGCAATCGCCCGCGACGCTGCGGACCTTGGTGCGGACGAGACCCGCGTGTTGATCCCGGAGACGCCGCGCCACGTCTCCGACGCCGCCTACGTCCGGGCCGGCATCTCCGAGGATCCCGACTTCGTGCTGGAGATCGTTCTCACTGGCGAGTACCCGCGCCACCCCTGACCGACCGGTCCGGCTGCCCCGATTATCGACGGTGACAACCGATATAACGATGGGGCGACACGTGTCAGTATGTCCCACGGAACGCAACCGCCCGCGGACGCCGACGAACCGGAACCGTTGCTCCCGTCCGACGCAGCGGACTGGCACTACGATCGCGGGCTGCTCGCCGTCCTGGCCGTCTACGCGGTCCTGACCCTGCTGGGCGTCGCGGTGGCCACCGGGGCCCTCGTTCCCGACACCTGGTTCGAGGTCGCCTCGAAAGCACCGGCGACGCAGGTTCCGCCGTTCGTCTTCCTCTACGCGTTCCTCGGAGCCTCCACGTTCGCGTTCTCGAACCTGCTTCGGAAGGAAAACCGGGAGTGGCGGGACCTGGTACGCCTCGGCATGCGCGTGCTTTCGGCACTGCCCCTGGCCGCCGGGGTCTACCTGCTGGGTTCGTTCCTGGGGGGTGGCGCGGACGTCGCCGGTGGCCGCGCTGCTGCCGGTCTGGCGTTTCTGACCGGCCTGTACGTCAATCTCGCCCTCGAAGCGCTCTACGGACTCGGAATGCGACTCTACGGCCTGCGTCCGTCAGAGGCGGACCAGGAGAACGAGGAGAACGAGGTCCCCCGCCAGCCGGAACCTGACCCCGAGGAGGGCGGTGAAGCGGACGAGACTTCCCGGGCCGACGACGGTTGATCGACGATCGGACCCCGTCGCCTTACCCGCCGCTCACGGGCGGGAACAGCGCCAGTTCGTCGCCGGCCTCGAGTACCGTGTCGAGGCCGTCCTCCCGGACGAAGACGTTCGCCCCGTTGCGCAGGAGGTTGATGTCGTCGGCCACCTCGTCGCCGTCCATCACGCGTTCGCGGAGGTCCGGGTGGTCGTCGAACAGCGCGTCCAAGGCGTCGCCGACGGTGTCGCCGGGGTCGGCGGCGACCTGGATTCGCTTGCCCCCGGCACGCTCGGCGAGGTCGGCGAAGAGCTTCCATTCCATGTGCGACCGTCGGGAAGCCTTCAGGAAGTAGTTTCCGCCTCGGCCGGTCCGGCCGCCGCCTCGAACCGGCTGATAACGTCGGGCCGGCCGACGACGTAGACGCTCTCGGCAGCGTCGAGGACTCGATGGCGCGGGGGAAGCGGTTCCACGCGCCCGTCCCGAGGACGGATCGCGACGACGGTCACGTCGAGCGCTCCGACCGTGATTCCGGCCACTGCACTTCCCGGAGCGATCCGGACGGCCGCCATCGTCTCGTCGGCCGCCCGGAGGAGCGAGGCGAACTCGCGACGTCCTCCTCGAGCAGGCCGAGCAACCCGCCGTTCACGCCCGCGATGGCGACCGCGAGCGCGACCACCCCCAACCCCGGCAGCGTCACGCCGGTGACGTACCGGAAGGCGAACCCCAGCCCCCCGGCGACGAGCGCCGGGATGATGCCGGTCAGCAGTCCGGGGTAGATCCCGTACAGCACCTCGATCGGGAGTGCAGCCATGCAACACGCGCCTCGGGCCAGCGACATATGGCTGTCGGGGAGCCGCCCCGACGGAGGACCCCGGTTCCGATCGCCGGGTGGCTTTATTTCACCTCGGACCGACACCATCGCCCATGGCGGGTACCGACGCCGGTGGCGACGATCGTGACCGGCGCTACGTCGGTGCGAGGGTGACCGTCCTCCTGACGAGCGCGGTGGCGATCCTCTCGGTGCTGACGGGAATCGTCAAGATCTCGCAGGTGACGGTGCTCGGGCCGCTCGCCCCGTATATCCCGGTGGAGGCCAGGGACGCGGTCGGGTTCACCGGTGCCCTGACGGGGTTTCTGATGCTCGGTAGCGCCCTGGGGCTCCGACGGCGACTCCGCGCGGCCTGGTACTCGACGGTCGTCCTGCTGCCGCTGACGGCGATCCAGGGCCTCGTGCAGACCAGCGTCTATTCGCTCCCGCTGGTCGGCCTTTCTCTGCTTTCCCTGCCGAGCGTCCTGTTCAGTCGGCGGTACTTCGACCGCCAGGTGTCGCTCTCGACCGCCCAGCGGGCGGCGGCCACGGCCCTGGCGAGCGTGCTGGCGTACGGGACCGTCGGGACCTACGCCCTGCGCGACCAGTTCAGGGACGTCGGCACTCTGACCGACGCGTTCTACTTCACCCTCGTGACCGCGAGCACCGTCGGGTACGGCGACATCACGCCCGCCCCCGACAGCGAACTCGCCACGCTGTTCGCGATGTCGGTGCTCGTCGCCGGCACCGCGAGCTTCGCGGCCACCCTCGGTACCCTCCTGGGCCCGCTCATCGAGGCCCGCCTCGCGAGAGCCCTCGGACGCATGACCCAGACACAACTCGACCTGCTCGAGGACCACGTACTGGTCCTCGGCTACGGCGAACTCACGGACCCGATCCTGGACGAGTTCATCGAGTCGTCGGTGACCGTCGTCGTCCTGACGGAGGATGGCGACAGAGCGGCCGAACTCGGCCAGCGAGACGTCAACGTCCTCACGGACGATCCGGGCGACGAGAACGCCCTGGAACGGGCCGGCCTGGCCGACGCCCGGGCCGTCGTCGTCGCGACGGAAGACGACGCCGAGGACGCCCTCTCGGTGTTGACCGCCCGGCAACTCCGACCGGACGTCCGGATCGTGGCCGCGGCAACGGACCGCGAGAACGTCCACAAACTCCGGCGGGCCGGCGCCGACACGGTCATCAGCCCGACCGTGATCGGCGGCCACATGCTGGTCCAGTCCGCGCTCGAACGCGAGGACATGGAAGCCGTCGCCAATCAAATCCTGGGCAGGGAAAAGTGAGACGGGGCGATCGCTGGACTCGCCCGCAGACCAACCGACCCCTCGGGGGTCACACCGTCGTTCGGTTCCCGGACGGGTACACCCGGGACGAACTCACGGACCACGGTAGTCGATGGTGCACCCGGACCGTCGCGACGGAGAAAACGAGCGTCGGGTTGCCCTCAGGGTCGCTTCTCCCCCTCCGGTTCGGGGCCCGCTCGTTCGTCCGCCGTGTCCGATCGGCTGATCGCGACCGTCACGTCGGATTTGATCCAGGCCCGGGGGTTCGTCCTGTCACAGAGGACCAACTTCCCGTCCTCCCGGTAGCTGCTCACCATCTCTGCCGGATCGTTCTGCGGGCTTGGG
>JBLGCL010000172.1:0-6000 GCA_047617305.1 Natronomonas sp. | reverse complement strand
AACCACGCGTACTGCTCGGACTGCGAGATCGGCGTTTGAGGTACACCGCCCGACCGTCATTCGGGCTTCCGGGAGAGCGGTTGGTTCGGATGACGGTCCAGCTGCCGTGGAACGTCCCCGCATCCCCCTCGATTACGCTCCGGGGTTCCACGATTGACGATACCATTATACAGTCCCGTCCCGTGACGAACGATCGGTTCACGATCGAACGGCCGTCCTCGGAGAATTCACGATCGACTCGCTCCTGCTTCGAGCGGCGCTCTCGGCGGTTCCGGACGCGTCGATCGAGATCGCGGAGTACGGCCTCGCGGACGCGGAGGTTGCCACACTGTTCGCGTGGGTGACCGCACCGGACCTCGAACCGTTCGAGGCGGCCCTCGACGACGACCCGAGCGTCGACGGATACGAACGCCTCGAGGCGTCGTCGTCCCGGTCGTTCTACCGCCTTCGTCTCTCGGAGTCGGGGTCCCGCGTCCTCACGTGACGGTACGCGGTTCGCAACGACATCGTTCCGCGCTCCGCCAGGGGGACCCACGAGGGATGGGCGGTTCGGGCCCGCTTTCCCAGCCGCGAGTCGATCGCCGAGTACTGGGAGTCCCCCGGTCAGTCGGCGTTTCGTTCGAACTCCAGCAGGTCTCCTCCTGGAAGGACGACGACCCCGACCCGGGGACGTCCGACCTGACCCGAAAGCAGCGCGAAGCCATCGTCACGGCCCTGGAGGCGGGGTACTTCGACGTGCCGCGGGAGACCACGCTGAAATCGATCGCCGATTCCATCGACATCTCCGACACCGCCGTCTCATACCGGTTGCGACGCGGCCTGCGGACCGTCCTCGAGGATTCGATCGACTCGACCGGGGAACCGGAGGAGCCCCCGTCCCCGGACGACGCCCGTTCCTGGCCGGCTAGCCGTCCTCACCGGGGATCGAGATCGGCTGGCCGGCCTCGTCGAGGGTCGCCCAGACGTCGCCCCCCTCCCGCACGACCACGGCGAACTGGTTGGCGCCGGCGCCCGGCTGGGTAGGCGAGTTGAACGACACCACTTCGTGGTTGGCGTGGCGCGCCGAGGCCGCCGTGAGACTGTACACGCCCGGGCCGGTGTCGAGCCCCTGGACGACCGTCGCGGGATCGCCGTCGGCGGGTGCGTCCACCGTCGTCCACACCGGCCGCTCGGTATGCCCGTCCGGTGGTCCGTACACCAGTGTCAGCCGGAGGGGTTCCTCCCGCCCGGTGTCGCTCCGGACGACGATCCGATCCAGCGGCGTCTCGGGGGGCGCCTGCGTGGTCCTCTCCTCATCGATCTGCAAGGCGGAACAGCCGGCCAGTGCGGCCAGGGCTGCCGTTCCTGCGGCCACGACATTTCGACGCGACGCTGTCGGCGACCGTTCGACCATGGTGGCGGGCTATCCCCGCATTCGTATTGTGCGTTTCGTCCTCGTTCACCGTCCGAACCTGTTCGTCGTGAGCAGGACCGCAGTCGGCGGCCCCTGCACCAACTCGCGACTACCGAAACCGTCGCTCCGCGAATAGCCCCAAGATCACGACCGCGTACAGGGTCGACCCGGCGAGGACGAGCCACTCGCCGGCGTCGACGGCGGTCGGAACCGCGCCCGCCATCCCGGCCGCCTCGAGTCCGAGGCCGGCCGCGAGGAGGGCGATCGACGCGCCGGCCGTCCGGAGGCCGACGCCCGGCCAGGTCCCGGCCGACGGCGGGTGGAACCCGTAGGCGGCGCCGACCACGGTGAGTCCGAGCAGGCCGAGGAGGTTCAACCGTCGGTGGGCGACGACCAGGGCTGGATCGAGGGTTCCGAACGCGAACCAGAGGCCGAGGGCCGCGCCCAGTGTCCCCGCGAGGACCGCCGCGAGCACCGCCCAGAAGCCGACCCGCCGCTGGTCGGACCGGACGAAGAGGGCAACGTATACCGCCGCGAACCCGACGACGGCCACCGCCTCCAGCGCGGCGCCGGTGTGGAACGCCGGGCCGGCGGGGAGCCCGACGGCCACGAGAGCCGGGCCGACGGCGCCGGCAACCAGCACGACGGGGACGAGCGGTCGCGGCGGATCCGCGTCCAGGAACCGGGGGAACAGCCGGAACCCGACGGCGAAGACGAAGAGCGCCCCGACGCCCGCGGCGAGGAGGTGGGTCGCCCTGGGCGGGTACCCGTCGACGAGGGGCGGGAGCGGGGTCACGCCGGCGAGGGTCGCGTAACTGCCGACCAGGAGGTACGCGAGGCCGACCGGCATGGCCGCGTTGGCCAGCCGATCGACCGGCTTCCGGTGGACGTTCGGTCCGGCCGTCCCGGTTTCGGCACCGGCGAGGTTGTCGCGGATCGTCGCGCCGATCGTGGCCACGAACAGGGCTACGCCGACCGCCCAGAGCGAGGCGCCCGCGGCGTCGAACCAGGCGAACCCGATCCCAGCACCCCCGGCGGCGAGACCGAGGGTCCCCCCGACGGCGACGGGGAAGTGGAACGCCGGGGCGAGCGGAACGGCGAGTTGCCGGTCGAAGTACGCCGGCAGGAGCGGGTAGGCCTTCCCGAACAGCGTCGTCAGGACGACGCCGAACAGACCGAGGGTGATCGTCGCTCGCGGCGGCTGGGCGGTCACGACCGCCGCGCTCCAGACGACGAAGAAGACGGCACCCGCCGCGACGAACCGGCGGCCCCACCGAGAGACGCGTGGGTCGGTCATGCCGGGGCGGTTGTGGCTCGATCGGAAAAAAGGGGCCGTGACGCCCAGGTCGGCGCCCGTGGAGCGGTACGAGTGCGACCGACCGTCCCCGAGCGGGTCATTTCCGCTTGACGGCAATCCCCGTGCCGTCGTCGATCGGCGTCACCACGGCCTCGAGGGCCGGGTGGTCGACGAAGTCCGCGTTGAACTCCAGGAGGGTCCCGGTCGCCTCGTCGGCGGGGTCGCCGGTCGCGTGGGCGTCGGGCACCTCGCCGTCCCAGAGGGCGTTGTCCACGACTACGACGCCGCCCGTCCGGAGCATCGGGAGCGAGCGCTCGAGGTAGGCCGGGTACTCGGTCTTCACCGCGTCGAGGAACACGAGGTCGAACGGCCCCTCGACGTCGTCGAGGGCGTCCAGCGCGGGTCGCTCGTGGATCTCGATCCGGGTTGCGACGCCGTCCCGCTCGGCGTACTCCCGGGCCGCGGCGATCCGCTCCGCGTCGACCTCCGTCGTGACCACCTCGCAGCCGGTGCGGGCCACCTGGATCGTCGAGTAGCCGATCGCCGTGCCGAACTCGAGGGCGCGGTCGGCGTCGGTGGCGAGGGCCAGGATCCGCTGGAGCGTGGCGACCTCCCGGGACGCGATCGGGATCGAGTCGCGACGGGCGTGGGCCTCCATCTCCTCGAGGAGGTCGTCGGCGGGCGGTTCGATCGACGAGAGGTACTCGGCGGTCAGGTCCGCGAGGATCGAGGGCATGTCGGGGTCGTGGTGGCGGGAGGCTCAATAGGTTGTGGTCGGCCGCCGGTTAGCCGTGGCCCCTCACGGCATCGCTCAGCCGGCGGTTCCGGGCGTTCCGTCGGCGTGCGACAGTTCTCCACAGTTCGTCGTATACCAGATCGACAGTGCCGTGACGGTCTCGTCGGTGTTGCGCCCGATCATAACGAAGCAGTCGAGGCAGCCGGTGGCGTCGTGATCCCGGGTGTGCAGCGTGCGTCCGTCCTCCCGTTCCCCTTCGTCCCGCCAGACGTGGAGGCGGTAGTGGCCCGGGCCGATCGTCGACTCGGAGATGTTCGCGTAGCTCGGCTCCTCGGCCGTGCCGGCGTCGACCACCACCGATCGGCGAAACACTTCCTCGTCGTCCTCGTCGACGACGCTGACGCGGACGGTGTGTGGCTCGAGATGGTAGTTCAGGACGTTATCGACGAGGAGTTCGACGTCGGGGTGGGACTCCGATCGCAGGGCCGAACACCCCGCCAGGCCGGCGAGCGCGACGCTCCCCAAGCCGAGCAGTTCCCGTCGGGATCGGTCCCTCATATGGCGGGACGACCGCCGGAAAGCGGAAGAAGTCTTCGGCTCCCGCTGCTGGCGCCCGGGCAGAGCGTTCGGCCCCGCCGGGACGTTGGTGCCGGGTCGGCCCGCGAAAACGCCGTGGGCCGAAACAGACCCCGGCGACGGCGCCGGAGTCCGGACGGCCCCGTCGAGGCGGGCTCAATCGGTCGGCGCGGCGATGCCGCTCTCGGCGTCGGAACCGGCGTCGAGGACCCCGTCGCGCCCGACGCGGACCGGCGAGGTCGCCAGCCAGAGGACGCCGCCGACGGCGGCCCCACCCACGCCGACCCACGGCAGGAACTCGACGGCCGGGAGGCCGGCCGCGGCCGCCGAACTGGCGAACTTGGCGAGCGCGGCGGCCGTCGAGAGGACCATCGCGGCGCCCGAGAGCACGGTCGCCCGGCCGACGTCCTCGAGGCGGTCGTTCAGGTACTGGTTCCGGACGGGCCGCGTGATCAGGCGCCGGCTCCGGTTGACGAACAGCAGCGGGACGATAGCGAGGGGGAGCACCGCCAGGCTGGCGTAGGCGACCGCGTAGAGGGGAACGAGCAGGGCGAACACGCCGCGGGCCCCGAGCGTCTCCTCGAACCAGCCCGCCGTCGATGCCGCGCCGGCCGAGACCAGCTTGAAGCCCGCGTACAGCACGCCCAGGCCGGCGACGGGGATCCCGACCTCGCTCAGCGCGGGCTGTTCGAGCGACCGGGTCACCGAGAAGGTCGCCTGGAACACCGCGGCGTAGACGACCAGCCACCGGACGGCGGGGCGCCCCGCCTGCAGGCGCAGCGTCCGGACCGCCTCCCGGACGGTGAACATCTCGTCGTCGCTCACCTCGGTCGCGACTGCCGGGAAGGTGAACAGGATCGGCAGGCCGAGCAGGGCGAGCCCGGCGTTCGCGAGGAAGGGATAGGCGGGATCGAGGGTGTACAGGAACGCCCCGGCGACCGCGCCGACGGCCGACGTCACCAGGAGCACGGTGCTCCCCCGACCTTCGATGCGGGCGTACTCCGACTCGTCGAAGCGGGCCTGCAACACCTCGTAGAGCCAAGCGTCGACGGTCCCGGAGCGGAACGCACGCCCCGCGGCCCAGACCACGTGGATCGCGAGGATCGCGAGTTTCGTATCGACGAACGGATACGTCCCGAGGGCGACGACCCGAAGGCCGGCCCCGATAGCGAGGCTCCCCCGGCGCCCGACCAGGTCGCCCAGGTAGCCCGTCGGGATCTCCGCGGCCACCGTCGCCAGCGAGAACACGGCGTAGGAGAACAGCACGAACCCGTTGCTGTACCCTCGATCGACGAGGAAGTAGATCGCGATGGGGAGGTACAGCCCCGCCGAGTTCGTCGCGCGGTAGGCGTAATAGCGCGGGATGAGATGATCCGAGTCCCTCATTACCTGAAGGTACGATTACCAGAAGGATGTTATTTTCCGGAAATCCACTTTTGTAAGCGAGCTTGCTCCAACGCGTTATTGTAGCGGGGATGATATCTCCGAAAGTCACTCCCCCGATCGGCCGGCCTCGTCCACGATCGTCGCCACCTCGTGGAGCGTGTCGACGACGTAGTTCGGAGCGGGGTCGGGGTCCAGGTCTGCGTTGTGCGACCGGCGGAGGAGCGCCGAGTCGACGCCCGCCCGATGGGCCGCGAGCACGTCGCTCTCGCCGTCGCCGACGTAGAGGGCGTCGTCGGCGTCGAGGGCATCCAGTCCCAGATCGAGGTAGTGGGGGTTCGGCTTCTTCAGCCGGAGGCTCTCGATCGTCTTCTCGCGGCCGTAGGCCGCGTCGAACAGCGGTCGCAGGTCGAAGTACTCGAGCACGAACGCGACCGTGCTGTCGTGGTTGTTGCTGACGACCCCGCGGGGCACGTCGAGCGCCCCGATCGCCTCGAGGTCGTCGTAGGTCGTCCTGGCGTCCGCTTCGAACCGTTCGAACTGGGAGCGCTCGTCGAGGCGCTCGCGGGCCGCCCAGAACGCCTCGGGATCGAGGTCATAGGCCCTGCAGATCTC
>JBLGCL010000171.1:0-6077 GCA_047617305.1 Natronomonas sp. | reverse complement strand
CCCCACCCCGTCGGACTCCTGGGGGGCGACGGCACCGAAACCGTCGAGGCCGACCCGGACGACTACGAGCGCGACGCGGACGACGGATTCGCCGAGGACTTCGCGGAACGGGCCGCGTGGCGACTGTCGACCGTCGACGGAACGCCGGACCCCCGCGAGGCCTGGGCCGGCCTGTGTACCGCGACGCCCGACGGCGATCCCCTGGTCGGCGAACTCGAGGACGGCCTGTTCGTCGCGACAGGCTTCCAGGGACACGGGTTCACTCGCGCGCCGGCCATCGGCGAGCGCGTCGCGCTGGAGATCCTCGGCGGGGACGGCATCGGGGCCTTCGATCCCACGCGGTTCGACGGCGACGAGGACTTCGAGATCGTCCAGGGAATGGCGCTACGGGAGGAGTAGGGAGGGCCCGGCCCGGGTTCGCTCTATCGTTCGTCCTCGTTCCCGGCGTCGTCGTTCGTCGCTTCGGCCGCCGACGTCGACCCGCCGCCGTCGACCTTCGGGACCTCGATCTCCAGGGTTCCCCGGTCGGTCAGCGTCGCGGTCGCGGCGTTCGGGTCGACCGACGCGTCCTCCGGCAACGACGTCTTGCCGTCGAGTGCCAGTCCGCGGCCGGGGATCACCGTCTCGAATCCGTCGTAGAAGTCCCGAAAGCGGTCGATCCGGACGCGGACCTCGCCGTCGACGTACCGGACCTGCACGTCGCTCGCTCTCGTCCCCGGGGCGTCGAAAACGACGAGGTACGCGGCGTCGCTCTCCAGGACGTCGACCGGCAGCGGGCGTTTCTCCTGTATCCGGGCCCGCGTCCGGCCGACTCGCTTGAGCACCGCGTTCGTGACGGTCTTGCCGACGTCCAGCAGCCTCATTGTAGGGTGATCTCCTCCAGGGTATCGGTTCGTCCGCAGTACGGACACTGGAGGTCGCCAAGCGAGAGGTCGTCGGGGACGTCGTACGTGTAGTGGTTCTCGAACATGTCGAGTTCGCAGGCGTCGTTGGTACATTTGATCTCTTCGGTCTTTGGCATGTGTGCGGCTATGGACGATGTGGGGAAACCCTTTTCGGGGGGGTGGTGCCGGCTTGGGGCGCCGTCCGTCGCGGTGAGTCACGGTTTTACGCTTCCGGGCGATACTGGAGGTATGATCGACCCCGAACGTCTGGACGTGACCGTCGTCGACGGGTACGTCGACGAACCGGCCCACTTCGGGGTTCCGCCGTACGTCTCGACGTATCCGCGGTTCGCCGCGGGGGCCCTGGTGGACGCCGGCGTCCCCCGGGACCGGATCACCTATCACACCATCGACGAACTCCGCGAGGACCGCCGCCGGTGGCGGGACGTCGCGGACGCCGACCTGTTCGTCTACGTCGGCGGCATGACGGTCCCGGGCAAGTACGTCGGCGGCACGCCGGCCGAACCCGACGAGGTCCGCGAACTGGCCTGGACCGCCGACGGGACGAGCGTGATGGGCGGCCCCGTCCGGTTCGGCGTCGGTGATGCCAACGAGGGGGCGACCGAGACGGCCCGGGACGACCTGGACTTCGACTTCCTGGCGATGGCCGACGTGGAGGCTGCCGTCCACGACCTCGTCGAAAACGGACTGGAGGGCTTCAACGACCGATATCGCGACAACGCGGAACTCGACCGCTGGGCGCGGAAGGGCGCGTTCGTCGTCGAGGCGCACCCGAACCACCCGGACTACCTCATCGCCGAGATGGAGACGTCGCGTGGCTGTCCGTACCGGTGTTCGTTCTGCACCGAACCGATGTACGGCGACCCCGCGTTCCGCTCGCCCGAGTCGGTGATCGCCGAGGTCGAGGCGCTGTACGACCGGGGCGTCCGCCACTTCCGACTGGGGCGGCAGGCCGACATCCTCGCGTACGGGGGCGACGGCGAGCGACCGAACCCGGACGCGCTCCGCGAACTGTACGGCGGGATCCGCGAGGTCGCGCCCGACCTGGAGACGCTCCACCTGGACAACATGAACCCCGTGACGATCGTCGAGTGGCCCGAGCGGTCCCGGGAGGCGATCCGGATCATCGCGGAGCACAACACGCCGGGCGACGTGGCGGCGTTCGGCCTCGAATCGGCCGACCCCGTCGTCCAGGAGCGGAACAACCTGCTGGTCTCCGCCGACGAGTGCTTCGAGGCGGTGCGAACCCTCAACGAGGAGGGCGGCTGGCGCCCGGGCGAGGATCCCGGGACGGGCCCGTCGACGGGGGCCGACGCCGGCCGTCGACTCCCGAAGCTCCTCCCCGGCATCAACCTCGTTCACGGTCTCGAGGGCGAGCGCGAGGAGACCTTCGAGCACAACCGCCGGTTCCTCGAACGGGTGTACGACGACGGCCTCCTGCTCCGGCGGATCAACATCCGCCAGGTCATGGCCTTCGAGGGGACCGAGATGGCGGAGTCGGGCGCGGAGATCGCTCGCGAGCACAAGACGCAGTTCAAGCGGTACAAGCGCGAAGTACGGGAGGAGATCGACAACCCGATGCTCCGACGGCTGGCCCCGCCCGGCACGATCCTGGAGGACGTCCATCTCGAGTACCACGAGTCCGGGACGACCTTTGGCCGCCAGCTGGGCACCTACCCGCTCCTGGTCGGGATCCCGGGCGAGCGCGACCTCGGCCGATCGATCGACGTGGCGATCACCGACCACGGGTATCGGTCAGTGACGGGCGTGCCGTCCCCCCTCGACGTCAACGAGGCCTCGATGGACGAACTCGAAGCGATCCCGGGGATCAACCGATCCACGGCTGGCGACGTGGTGGTGGGCCGTCCCTACGGGTCCGTCGACGAGATAGACGTCGACGCGAACCTGGAAGCGTTCGCGACCGTCGGCCCCCTCCGGCGAGCGGAGTAAGGGTTCGCCTGCCAGATAGCCGCAACTGCCGATCTTCCAGGTGAACGAAAACGGGGTTCTTTCGGGCGATGGGGTTACTCGAACTCTTCCTCGATGATCTCGCCGACGGCGAAGTTGGACTTGACCTCGGTAATCTCGACTTTGACCCGTTCCCCCACCTCGGCGCCCGGGACGATGATCACGTAGCCGCGCTCGACCCGGGCGATGCCGTCGCCCTGTTTACCGATGTCCTCGATCTCGACGTAGCGGGTCTCGCCGATGTCGACCGGCGGTTGCGGTTCGCCCGTCGGCTGGGACGGTTCGGAGTCTTCAGTCTCGGGTTCGTGCTCCTCGCGCGAGATGAGGGCGACCCGGTAGCTCTCGTCGGGGTCGATGCTTCCGGCCTCGACCTCGCGACGCGGCACTTCGATGACGTAGCGGTCGCCCTCGTCCCGTACCTCCGTACTGAACAGACACAGGAGCTTATCAGAGATTTCCACAGTCAAACCTCCACCCGGATCGTCGGCCGGACGGCTTAAAGTTGTACCGCCTACCCGCGGGAATTATCGACGCCCGTCGAGCGGCCTTCCGTTCGGTCGCTTGGGGCCTTCGGAGTCGTGGACGACGACCGATCCGGGTTCGGGGTCGGCGGGTTCGTAGGACTCGCGCACGGCGATGGCCTCCTCGAGTTCGCGGACCGCCCGCTCCTTGAGCGCCGCGGCGAGTTCGATCGCGTCCTCGCGGTCAATGTCGCGACCGAGCCCTTCGCACTCGTGGGCGCGGACGACGCCCGCCTCGTCCACGGCTTCGCCCATCGGCTGGCTCGTTCCTCCCAGTGCCACGCTGAACGGGTAGGTCCGACAGATGAGTGGACGCCGGTCGTGGACCGTACAGACGCCGGTTCCGTCGGGCGCCTCGTCGTAGAACGTGCAGTCACCACACCCGTCGACCTGAAGCGCCCACTCGAACGTTTCGCCCTCGAGGCCGTCCTCGCCCTCGCGGAGGCCGTAGGGCATCGGCCTGGCGACGTCGCGCCAGTCGCGCCCGGTCCCCGCCTGCAGCTCCCGAACCTCGTCCGGGAAGACGGTTGCAGTGTGGGGTTCGTCCCCATCGGCGCGGGTCTCGCCGGTACAGCACCCGCCACACCGGGTGCACTCGAAGCCGATCGTCTCGATGGCGTCCGCGAGGGACGCGACGTCCAGGTCGCGGGCCCTGTCGAGTTCGGTTTCGAGGGTCTCCATGTCCCGACGTGAGGGTCGGCCGGAAAAAAGCCCGTTCCTCCGTGCTCCGCCACTCGCCGGGAACCCAGTGTCACGGAGGAGACGCGCGGGTCCCGTCCCAGTCGATCCGGCCCTCCACGGCCAGTTTTTCGAGGTGCGCCCGAACGGTTCGATCGGCCAGGTTCCTGACCCCCGCCAGGTCCTTGTCGTAGGCCGCCTCCAGGATCCCGTCCACGGTGCTTGCCCCCTCGCTGACGGCCGTCAGGATCCGTCCCTCGCGATTCAGGCGGTGGTCGATCAGCCACTCCAGACGGTCGCGAGGCGCCTTCACGGTCGGTCCGTGGCCGGGATACAGCCGCTCCGGATCCATCGCGAGCAGTCGGCGGAGCGCCGTCAGGTACCCGCGCATGTCCCCCTCGCCGACGTCCACGACGACGCTCCCCGCCGCGAGGGCGAGGTCCCCGGAAACGATCCCTGCCTCGAGGACGAACGCCACGTGATCGGGGGCGTGGCCGGGAACGTCGAGCACCCGGAGCCCCCCGGCGATGGGGATCGCGGTCCCCTCGTGGAGCGTCCGGTCGGGTTCGTGGCCCGCGGCCGCGACGAACCGATCGACGTAGCCGGTTCGAGCCCACACCGTCGCCCCGGTTCGGGCCGCGTAGTCAGCGACGCCGCCGACGTGGTCCGGATGGGCGTGGGTCACGAGCACGTGCTCGACCTCGCGAGCGTCGACCTCGGCGTCGAGCGCCTCGGTCCGCGCGGCCGGATCGATCAGCGCGGCCGGGTCCTCGCCGACCAGGTAGGCGTTCGTCCGGCCGCCCGGGGCTCGCGTCAGGCTCTCGACGGCGACGCGAGTTACTGGCGATTCGGTCACGAGGGCACCCTCGGCCCCGGCGTAGAAAAGCGTGGCTTCCCGGATCGGTGGGGTCCTCAGTTCGCGGTAGTGAGGTAATATACTTGCTTTCGGGCGTCCTGGAAGCTGTATCGCGAGTTGACGAGGTCCTCGTCCTCGAGACGATTGAGCGCGTAGCGGACGGTCCGGTCGGGGAGCAGGGACTCCTCGGCGACCTGTCCCTGCGAGAGCGGCGACTCGATCTCGAGTACCTTCGCGACGAGTTTGGCGCTCGGCGGGAGATCCCGGAGGCGCTCGCGGTATTCCGTTTCGGAGAGGCCTGCCTCGTCGCCCGACGCGGATTCGTCAGCCGTTATCGTTGTCATACCTTGATCTGGTCGGATCAGGCGGGTAAAACTTGGCTATATGCATGACCATATTATTTGCTTTATATAAGGTGTATAAGGTAGGTCACGGCGGCCGCGACGGGGGGAATTATTCCGGTGGCGGCCGGACGGCCCGGTATGGAACGCGTCCCGGACCCGTTTCTCGACCTGTTCGAGCGGAAGTCGTTCGCTCACTTCGCGACCGTCATGCCGGACGGCACTCCCCACGTCACGCCCGTCTGGGTGGATTACGACGACACCGACGGCCACGTTCTCGTCAACACGATGCAGGGTCGGCAAAAGGAGCGAAACGTCCAGCGGGAGCCGAAGGTCGGCCTGTCGATCGTCGACCCGGAGGATCCGTATCGGTACGTCTCGGTCCGTGGCGAGGTCGTCACCGTCACGCAGGACGGGGCCGTCGAGCACATCAACGAACTCGCCCATCGGTACATGGGACATGACTACCCGAACCTGGACGACGAGTCCGGTCCGCGCGTCGTGATCCGGATCCGACCGGACCGGGTCGTGACGAGCGGGTAACCAGGGGCGGGTCGCCCCCCTATGGCCGGCGCGCACTCGGATCGCGGTAGGTTCCCAGGAGACAGTTGCAGTCTGGGCAGTGGACCAGGAGGAGTCCGTCCCGCTCGTGACGGACGAGGTCGGACGCCTCGTGTTCGGCCTCGCAGTGGCGGCATCTGGGCACGACGTGTGGTATGGTATTCGTACGCATAACGCTTCCCCGGGCGTGATCGGCCGGACGATCGAAACCGGAACGCCGACGAGAGGGTCGGCAAGTCCCTCCCCT
>JBLGCL010000170.1:0-6127 GCA_047617305.1 Natronomonas sp. | reverse complement strand
CGGGTCGTCCCTATCCCGGGCGAGGAGCCGACCAACGACGTCTACATCGTACTGAAGCGCCGCGATGAGGGGGCGACGTTGCGGTTCATCGCGAAGAAGGCCATCCTCCCGTCGCGGTTGCGTTTCGACGATCAGGTGCTGTTCGACACCGCGGACGTCGTACGAGGAGCAACCTTCGAACTGCCGCCGTGACGCGCGGCGGGCGGACGTGGCCGTCGATCGTGGCCCCGGCCATCGGTCGGGACCACGCCCGCCCGGGAACGGGTCATCGGCACGGCGATCGGCTACGCCGACTCGTCGGCGGGCGGGATCGCTTCCACGTCGGCCGCGGTCGGGTCCTCCGGGAGCGTCTCGATGCAGTCGAAACAGAGGAAGTGCTCGGTCCCGTCGGCCTCGAACTCGAGCGTGACGCCGCCGGTCCGGTCGCCGCTGAAACTCCAGAGGTTGGCGATGCCGCCGGCGATCTTCACGGGCTTGCCACAGCCGTCGCAGGGGTCCGTGGTCACGGACGAAGAAGGGCGCGCGGGCGTGTTAGGCCTGTCGACCGGCGGACCCCACCGGCGGAGCGGCGAACCGTACGAATTTTCTCGCCACGCCGCGTAGGTATCGAATGGCAATGCACGTCAGCTCCCTGCTGATCGCGGCGTTCCTGGTCGCCCTGCCGCTCACGCTGCTCACGCTGGCCGTCATGATGGCCGGGTACGACTGGCGGACGTATCGGGTTGCGGTCGACGTGGGTCGGTCCGAGAGCGAACGGTCGGCCAGACGGCCGGCGGAGGACGTCGAGGACATCGAGGAGGCCGACGAACCGTCCCGGCCCGTCGTCCGCGGCCCCGGCGGCCTGCGCGGCTGGTTCCGACGCCGGCTCTACACGTACTATCGACGCGGGTAGCGGACGGCGGCGGTCGAGGGCCGTCTCGATTACCAGCGGGCCCGGACGGCGGAGACGAGGCGCGGATCGCCCGTCGGTCGCCCATCCTTTTCGGTCCGGGCCGCCAAGACCCGTCCATGCAGGTAGACTGCGAGGGCTGTGCGGGCTGCTGTATCGACTGGCGCCCCCTGAGCGACCGCCCGCGCGATCACGAGCGGCGTGGTCCCCACCAGCCCATCGACGACGTGTACAACCTGGCCCCCCTCTCCCACGACGAGGTCCGGGCCTTCGTCGACGCTGGCTACGGCGACGCCCTGACGCCGCGGCTCTGGGAGTCCGAGGAGGGCGTCGAGATCGGCGGGCGACGGCTCGCGGCGATCGACGGCAAGCCGACGTTCTTCGTCGGCCTGCGCAAGCCGCCCAAGCCGGTCGGCCCCTTCGGCGTCGAGCCCCGATGGCTCTCGACGTGCGTCTTCCTCGATCCGACGACCCTCCAGTGTCGGATCCACGACGACGACCTGTATCCGACGGAGTGCGCCGAGTATCCGGGGCACAACCTCGCCCTCGGAACCGAGACCGAGTGCGAACGCGTCGAGGCGGAGTTCGGGAAGCGCCGCCTCCTGGACGACGACCCGCCCGACGACGTCGACGGCCTCCTGCTCGGTCCGCAGGCGGTCGGCGCGAAGGTGTTCGTCCATCCCGAGCCCGAGACCCTGTCCGGGACGATCGACCGGGTCGCCGAGCGGATGCTCACCCGCGAGGACCGCGCCGAATTCGTGGCGACGGCGGCCGCGGCCGCGCCGGGGACGACCGGGCGCAACGAGGCGCGGTACGAGGCCGCCCGGGAGCGGATCCTCGAGGCCGACTCGTGGGCCGGGCGGGCCATCCAGGACTGGATCGAACTGGCGAACCAGGCGGGGACGCCCGCCCCGTCGCCGGAGAAGGCCATCGACCTCGAGGAGGACCGCGGCGCCCCGGGGACCCCCGGCTGGGAGGACTGAGGCGGACGCCGGCGGGACGGCCCCGAATCCCGGCGCGCGAAGACTGAAGGCCATCGCCACCCTGGAAACCATATGCGCGTTTGTGTAACTGGAGCGACGGGATTTATCGGGTCACGATTGGTGCCCGAGTTGCTCGGGGCCGGGCACGCGGTGACCGTCGTCACTCGGAACCCGGCAGGATACGATCCACCGTCAGACGACGTTCGCGTGGTCGAGGGCGACCTGCTTGAGCCCGGGAGTTTCGACGCCGCTCTCGAGGACATCGACGCCGCCTATTACCTCGTCCACTCGATGGGCGGGGAGGGCGATTTCAAGGAACGGGATCGACGGGCGGCCCGGAACTTCCGACGGTCTGCCGACCGGGCGGGCGTCGGGCGGGTGATCTACCTCGGGGGGCTGGGCGGCGAGGAGGAAGAGGAGGCGCTTTCCGACCACCTCCAATCCCGTCGGGAGGTCGAGCGGCTCCTCGACGACGGGGAGTACGACCTCACCGTCCTCCGGGCGGCCATCGTCATCGGCGCGGGGAGCGCGAGCTTCGAGATCGTGATCCAACTCGGCCGCCGGCTTCCCGTGATGATAACGCCGCGGTGGGTCCGGACGCCGGCCCAGCCGATCGCCGTCTCGGACGTAGTCGCCTACCTGGTCGGCGTTCTCGACGTTCCGGAGACCGCCGGCGAGACCTTCGAGGTCGGCGGTCCGGACGTCCTCACCTACCAGGAAATGCTGGAACACACGGCGGAACTGATGGGTCGGCGCCTCTACGTCGTGCCCGTCCCCGTCCTCACCCCGACGATCTCGGCGTACTGGCTCGACCTGGTGACCGACGCGGATCCGGCCGTGGCCCACGCCCTCGTCGAGGGGCTGCGCAACCCGGTCGTGGTCACCGACGATCGGATCCAGGATCTGATCGACGTGGAGTTGACCTCCTTCGAGACGGCCGTCGAACGGGCGCTGGCGGAGAAGGGAATCCGCGTGAAATCGGACCGGGGGCGCTGATGTCGACGCCCGACGCGGTCGACGAATCGAACGCGGCCGGCGACGAGAGGGACTCGACGAGGCGGGGCGATACCTGGGTGTACGAGAGCCTCGTCGACGTGCTCCCGGGGATCACCGCGTCCTCGCGGGCCGCGGTGGCGATCCAGTTCGCGGGGTTCGAGGCGGCCGTCCTCGTGTTGGGCCTCGTCTACGGCCGCCCGCTGGCGGCCCTCGCCGGGACGGTCGCGGTCGGGGTCGCCGCGGCCGGGAGTGCCATCATGCTGGGGCTGGGCGATCGCATCCGGTCGCTCCCGATGCCGCCGGCGTATCCCCGCGTCCTGTTCGGGACCCAGATCGAAGTCGTCCTGGGCGTCCTGGCGTTCGTCGCGGTGGTCACCCACCTGTTCGTGTACGATCCCCGCGTCGCGGACGAGTCGCTCCTCACGATGTTGCTCGGGGACCGGCCCCCGCTGCCGGCGGTCTATCTCGCCCTCCTGATCGTTTGGGACCTGACCTACCGCATCGGGACCGGCTGGTGGGCCGCCGTGGTCGCGTGCTGGCGATCCTACCGGTTCGAGTTCGATCCGACGACGGCGGCCGGGCTCCGGCGAGTCGACGGGCTCAACGCCCTGTTCGGCGTCCTCCAGCTGGCGGTGGTGCCGTTCGTCTGGGACCGGCCGATCCTCCGGTTCGCGGTGCTGGGCCACGTCGTCGCGGTGCTGGTCGTCACGGGGGCCTCGGTCTGGCTGTTGGGACGCCGCGAAACGGGGTCGGTGCCGGACCCGCGCGGTGGGGATGGATAGCGCCGCCCGCTCTGAACGGGTCGGAAACCACCGCCCGGTAGACGCCGGCGAGCGTTTTTTCCTGATCGGCGGGCTATTTTCGAGTATGGTCCGCCTGCGGGAGCTGATCGTGGACGACCGCGTGAACGCGGCGATCGGCTGGTGCCTGATCCTCGCGCTGCTCGTCCTCGCCGTGGCGGAGGCGGCCCGGGTTCGCGTCGCACTGGGCGGACTGACGGCGGCGCTGGCGGTGACGGCGCTCGTCCCGCCAGTCGCCCGCCGCGATCCCTATTCCATGTTGCCGTGGGAACTGCTCGTGCTGGCGGCCGTTCCGGCGGCGGTCCGCCTGGTCGCGGAGCCGTACACGGCACTGTCGTACCTCACGGTCGCGACGCTGGCGCTCGTGATCGCCGTCGAACTCCACGTGTTCACGCCGGTCGAGATGACGCCCGGGTTCGCGGTCGCGTTCGTCGTCGTCGCGACCATGGCGGTGGCGGCGCTGTGGACCATCGTCCAGTTCGTCTCGGACGGCTATCTCGACACGAGGTTCCTGGTCGATCAGCCGTCCCTGATGTTCGACCTCGCCGGCGCGTCCACGGCGGGGATCGCCGCCGGGATCGGCTTCCACGGGTATTTCAGGCGATACGACCGTTTCCATCCCGGGGAAGGCGGTGAACGGCCGTGACCCGCGAGACGGGGTCCGATACGGTCGCGGACGTGTCGGCGGCGAGCGTGGGCCACGTGAGGCTGTTGTTCCGAGTCCAGCAGGCGGGCGTGGCAGCGTTGGCCGGCGTGGCCGTGATCGGCGTGCGGCCGGGGCTCCTGGTCAACAGCCTCCTGGCCCTGGTCGCCACCGGGGTTCCGGGGGCGGTGCGTCGCAAATACGGACGGCCGCTCGGGACGGTGGTGACGGTGTGGGTGTCGACGGCGGCGCTGCTCCACGCGGTCGGTGCCCTCGGGCCCTACGCGACCGTTCCGTTCTACGACAACGTCGCCCACGTGGTCTCCGCGTCGCTCGTCGCCGGCGTCGGCTACGCGATCGTCGCCGCCCTCGACGCGTATTCCCCGCGGGTCCGATTTCCGTCGCGCTTTCGGGCCGTGTTCGTCGTCATGTTCGTCCTGGCGGTCGGGGTCGCCTGGGAACTGCTCGAGTTCGCCGTCGGCGGCGTCTCGCGGTGGCTCCTCGACGAGGCGGTTATCGTCCAGTACGGCCTCGAGGACACCGTGAGCGACCTCGTTTTCGACGCCCTCGGTGCCGCCGTCGTCGCGGTCGTGGGTACCGAGCGGTTCCGCGGGCTGGTGCGGGTGATCCTGACGTGGTTGGGGCGCCAGTAGACGGGACCGGCGCGCGCAGTCGGCGTGGTCCCCCCGTGACCTCCGTCGCGGCCGCGTGGCTGTCCCAGCGGTGGGACACGCGACACGCTCGCGAACGAATCCGACGTCGACCTAGTCCTTTAGCTCCTTGAACTGGTCGAGAAGGTCCTCGGTAGACTCATCGTCCTCGAACTCGACGGTGCCCTGATATACAGTTCGTTCGTCGTCGAAGTCGGCGTCGACCTCGCCGTTTTTCTGCTCGCGACGCAGGTGCTCGTCCTCGTCATAGGCACCTAATGACATGGCAATCAATCACTACCTTGGAGGGCATTCGTCAAGAAAGTATCGGCAATTAGGGGACTGACAGGTGTGTTCCGGAACGTCCGGGGGCGTCGAACCGCGCGAGTCGTCCGCGTGTCGGCCGTCGAAGGGCCGGTCGTCATCGACCGCCGTCGGCGCTGTCGCGGATCGGTCACCTGGGAGCGTGTGGGGCGTCGGATCGGACCGCGGTCCGATCCACCCGGAGGTTGAATATCGTCCACGGCGAACGGGCGCCCAATGACCGATTCGGGTCGTCATCGGGGGGAACGGATAACACTCGCCCGATTGCCGTCCGGCGTGGAGGTCGCCACCACGGTCCACCGGTACGGGCCGGACGGCGGGCCGCACGTGTACGTCCAGGCCGCCCAGCACGGGCGGGAGGTAAACGGAACCGCTGTCTGTCGGCGGCTCCACGACCGGCTCCCGGCCGCGAACCTCCGGGGCCGCGTCACGGTCGTGCCGGTCGTGGACCCGCTCACGTTCGACCGCGTTTCCTACACGACGCCGGAGGCGCTCGACAGCGTCAACTCGAACATGAACCGCGTGTGGCCCGGCGACGGGGAGGGGACCCTCCACGAGCGGATGGCCGCCCGCCTGTGGGCGTACGCGGCCGACGCCGACGCCGTCGTCGACCTCCACACGGGAAGCCCCGACATGCTCACCCACGTGGTCTACACGGCCGGCGACGAGGAGTCCCACCGGCTCGCCCGGGCGTTCGGCGTGGACCTTCTGGTGGCCGAGCGGGCCGGCGACGAGGCTCCCGAGGAGTGGGAACGCCGGCGGTTCGACGGGAAGTTCCGGGTCGCGGCCGTCAACGAGGGGATCCCGGCCATCACGCCGGAACTCCGCCACAACAGGCAGAT
>JBLGCL010000169.1:0-6287 GCA_047617305.1 Natronomonas sp. | reverse complement strand
CCCCAACCAGAGGAACTGGCCGCGGAGCGACTCGCGCCGCGCCAGCCAGAGCCCGGCCCCCAGCGCGGGGACGCCGATGGTCAGGATCGTCGCGTCCTGGGCCCGGTTCCGGGCGAGCAGGTCCGACGAACCGGTGTAGTGGCCCGAGACGAACAGGCCGAGGAGACTCGACGCGATCGCGAGGGCGACGATCGCGATCGTCGACAGGACGTGCCAGCGCTCGAGGTGGACGGACGGTTGTTGCATGAGCGGGGGACGCTACACGTCAGCATAAATATAATAGCTGTTTCCCACCATCGGAGAGGGGCTCACGTACCGTGACGGCGAATGAACCTCATGGCTCGACCCGGCCAGTCCGGTCGTTCGGGGGCCTGAAACGAATCACTCCCCCTGCCGCGTCGTCCCCCAGGAATAGTCGCCCCAGTCGGGCAGGTCGTCGATCGCCGTGAGGGGCTCTGCGCGGTCGCGGTACGTCGTGAAGACGTCCATCGCCCACTCGACCGCCTCGGGGTCGTCGGCGGTCGCGTCCAGGACGTACGCACCGGAGTCCGGTTCGTAGGCCCGCAACTGGACGAGCGAATCGCCGTAAATGGTCATGCCCCAGGGCGGGACGTCGTCGTCCACCCAGTACCGCGCCCGAGCGTCCGAGTCGGCCAGTTCCTCGTGTAACTCGGGAAGGCGTTCGAGCCGTGTTTCCACCTCCGCCTTCGGGTAGATCGACTCGGCCTTCATTCCGCCCTCCGCGATGATCCCGAAGATCTCCTCGAGGTACAGTTCCGGAACCGGGGTCCAGTCGAGGACCCTGATTACGGCGGAGTCTTTCACCAGTTCGACGCCCCTGTCGAGCGTGAGCGACCGATCCCGTTCGACGGCCCAGGTGACGTCGGCGTCGGTGAAGACGCTATCGTCGATCCGTTCCGACGAGGACTCGAACAGTTCGAGCAACGGATTCAGGCGACACGCCGTCTCGACGTTCCCCTCGAATCGAGTCACCGCCTCGGCGACGATCCGACCCAGCAAGGACAGGTCGTACCCGGACTCAGTTCGCCGGACGAGGTTCTTTTCGTCGAACGTCCGGACGATCCGGTGGCAGGTGGTTTTCGAGAGGTCGAGTTCCGCCTGGAGTTCGCGACGGTGGCGCGGCTCCTCGGCCAGCGCCGCCAGGGCCGATTTCCGGCGCACCGCCGTTTCGAGGAGGTCCTCGTCGCACTCCATCGACCTTTTCTTGTCACTGACTCTCAAAGGCGTTTCGCCGACCGGTCCGGTTCCGATTCGTGAAACGATCCCAGGAAGTGGTGTCACGTCCGTTAGATGATTACAAGCGATCGAAGGCCTACCCCGGGAACAGGAATGACTTCGGCAGCGGGAGAACGACTGTCCGTACGCGAAACGGCTTCGACGGAGACGGTCATCGAGGTTCGGGACCTGACCAAGCGGTACGGGTCCGGGGACGACGCGGTCCTCGCGGTCGATGGACTCGACCTCGAGGTCCGGGCCGGTGAGGTGTTCGGCTTCCTCGGGCCGAACGGCGCCGGGAAGTCGACCACCATCGACGTGTTGCTGGATTACGCGCGCCCTACCGAGGGGTCGGCGACGGTCCTGGGAATGGACGTCCGCCGGGAATCGGAAGCGCTCCGGGAGCGGATCGGCGTCCTCCCCGAAGGCCTCGGCCTGTACGACCGGTTGTCCGGCCGGCGGCACCTGGAGTTCGCGATCGAGTGGAAGGACGCCGCGGACGACCCGGACGACCTCCTCGACCGCGTCGGCCTCGACCGACGGGACGCCGACCGCCCGGTCGGGGACTACTCGAAGGGGATGGAACAGCGCCTCGCGCTCGGGATGGCGCTCGTCGGGGAGCCGGACCTCCTCGTCCTCGACGAGCCGTCGTCGGGGCTCGACCCCCACGGCATCCGCCGGATGCGCGAACTCGTTCGGGAGGAGGCCGAGTCGGGGACGACCGTCTTCTTCTCCAGTCACATCCTGGGGCAGGTGGAAGCGGTCTGCGATCGCGTCGGCATCCTCTACGACGGCGAACTGGTCGCCGTCGACACCGTCGAGGGCCTTCGCGAGACCGTCGGCGCCGGTGCCGAACTCCGCCTACGGGTGACCGGCGAGGTCGGCGTCGACGTGCCGGGGATCGACGGCGTCGACTCGGTCACCCGGGCCGACGGCCTCCTCCGGGTCGCCTGTTCGGACTCTCGGGCGAAGGCCCGGGTCGTCACGCGGCTCGCGAACGCCGGCGTCGACGTCGTGGACGTCGATTCGGAGCACGCCTCGCTGGAGGATGTCTTCACGGCGTACACGACCGACGACCGGCCCCGGGAGCGCCACCCGGACGAGCAAAGCAATCTCGAGGAGGTGTCGGCATGACGGCGACCTGGCGCGACGTGGCCAGGAAGGACTTCGAGGACGCCGTCCGGTCGCGGCTGCTATGGGGCCTCACCGCCGTGTTTATCGCCTTTCTGTCCATGGCGCTGCTGTCCGCCGAGCAGCTGTTTCCGGAGACGGCGACAGTCGACGCCGCGAAGGCGCTGGCCGGCGTCGCGATGCTCGGCCAGTTGTTCGTTCCCGGAATCGCGCTGGTCGTTGGCTACATCGCGGTGGTCGGTGAGCGCCGGTCCGGGAGTCTGCGAGTGTTGCTCAGCTACCCGTTCTCCCGGCTGGGGGTCGTCGCCGGCAAGCTGGTCGGTCGGCTCCTGGTCACGTTTACGGCACTGGTCGTCGGCTACGCCGTGGGCAGCGCGCTGGTTGCGGCCCTCTACGGCTTCCCCGACGTCGGCACCTTCGTCGGGTTCGTGGGCGCCGGGACGCTGGTGGGCTTGACCTTCACGAGCCTCGCCGTTGGCGGTTCCGCCGCCGCGCGAACCCGTGGCCGGGCGATGGGACTCGCCGTCGGTTCGTTCACGGGGATGGTTTTCTTCTGGAAACCGATCATCGTGGGACTGTACTACGCCGTCAAGGGGTCGCTCCCCGGGGTCCAGGCCGAGGCGTGGTACTTCTTCCTGAAGCGGCTCAATCCACTGGAAGCCTTCCGCGTGCTCGCCGGGTGGGCCCTGGACGAGGACGTGGCCCCAGTCCCGGAGTTCCCTCTCGAAGACGTTCCGGCCTCGATCCCGCCCGAGCAACTGACGATCGCCAACCGGGTCGCGGGCGAGGTGCCGTTCTACCTCGAGGAATGGGCGTCGGTGGTCGTGTTGATCGCGTGGGGAGCGATTCCCGTCCTGGTGGGATACCGGCGGTTCGAGCACAGCGATCTCTGACAACTACCGGACGGACGGCAACCGTCCGGAGCGGAAGCCCCTCAACGGACGCCCGGAGCGCTCAGGGCGCGTAGTAGTACTCGCCCTCGCGCTTCTGCTCGCGGTCGAGCCGGCTGTCGGGCTTGTTGATCCGCGGGCGACCGACGCGCTCGTCGCGCCGGAAGGTGACCTCGAGGTTGGCGAGGAAGTCGTTCATGCCCGAGCGCATGTCCGTGGGACGGCCGGCGTGGCCGTGGACGGCGGGTTCGCCCTCGAACACCTGCAGGCGGTCGGCCAGCAGGTCGATCATGTAGATGTCGTGGTCGATGACCATGACGGTCGTCTCCTCGCGCTCGGCGAACCGGCGGATGGCGCTGGTCGCCTGTACCCGCTGCTCGACGTCGAGGTGGGCGGAGGGCTCGTCGAGCAGGTAGAGGTCGGCGTCCTCCGAGAGGCAGGCCGCGATGGCGACCCGCTGGCGCTCGCCCCCGGAGAGGTCGGTGAGGTTCTGTTCCATGATCCGCTCCAGCTGCAGCGGCTGGGCGATCTCGGTGTTCCAGTACGACGAGCCGAAGTCGTCGGTGATCGTCGAGAGGAACGTCTCGACCCGCATCGGCCGGTCGATCTCGACGTACTGGGGCTTGTAGGCGATGTCGAGCCCGACGTCCAGTTCGCCGCCGTCGGGTTCGAGGCGCCCGGCCAGGAGCTTCGCGAACGTCGACTTCCCGATCCCGTTCGGGCCGACGATGCCGAGCACCTCGTTCTTGCGGATCTCGCCGCCCTCGACGGCCAGCGAGAACTCGCCCTCGCCGTAGCTCTTCTCGAGGTCGGGGAACTCCGCGAGGACGCCCGCGGCCTCGACCGGCCGGGGAGCGTGTTGCTCGAACTCGATCGGGTCCGGCCGGATGCGCATGTTCTCGTTCTGGAGATAGCCCTCGAGGTACTCGTTGATCCCGTTGCGGACGCTCTTGGGCGCGGTGATGACGCCGAACACGCCCGGCTGCCCGTAGGCGACGTGGAGGTTGTCCGCGAGCATGTCCAGGATCGCCAGGTCGTGCTCGACGACGAGCATCGACCGGTCCTCCTCGTCGGACAGATCGCGGATCAGCCGGGCGACGGTCATGCGCTGGCTGATGTCGAGGTAGGGGGTGATCTCGTCGAGGAAGTAGAAGTCGGCGTCCCGGGCCAGGCAGGCCGCGATGGCGACCCGCTGGAGTTCGCCGCCGGAGAGGTCGTCGATGGCCTGGTCCATGACGGGCGCGATCGAGAGGCGGTCGACGATGGCGTCGAGTTCGCCCCGCTCGTCGGTGTTCTCGAGCAGGTCTCGCGTCTTCCCGTCGAAGCGGTCCGGAATGGTGTCGACGTACTGGGGCTTGCGGGCGACGCTGACCTCGCCGTCGCGCACGTCGCGGATGTAGTCCTGGAGTTCCGTGCCCCGGTAGCGATCCAGCACCGCCTCCCAGCCCGGTTCCTCTGCGTGGCGGCCCAGGTTGGGCGTCAGTTCGCCGGCGAGGACGTGGACGGCGGTCGACTTCCCGATCCCGTTCGGGCCGAGGAGCCCGGTCACCTGTCCCTCCAGCGGGACGGGCAACCCGTAGAGGGCGAACGCGTTCTCGCCGTAGCGGTGGGCCGGCTCGTCGTCGAGTTCCTGCGGCAGGTTGATGATCTCGATGGCGTCGAACGGGCACTTGTCGACGCAGATGCCGCAGGTCTCGCCCAGGCAGATCTCCTCGGAGATGCGCACCTGGTCGGCGTCGCCCTCCTCGGCGTCCTCGCCCCGGAGCGTGATGCACTCCTTCCCGGTGCGGTTCGGCGGGCAGTAGTTCTTGCACTCGTAGTTGCACCGGTCGGGCTGGCAGCGATCCAGGTCGACGACCGCGATGCTGTCGTCCGCCATCGGTCTCAGAAGGTCCAGCCGGTCTGCAGGAGGATGCCCCACGTCACGAACCACATCGAGAAGGTCATGAAGGCGAGGAACAACACGAGCTTCGCCCCGAACTCCTCGGAGTCGTAGAACCCGGACTGCTGGACGAGGGGAATCTGTACCAGGATGGCGACGGCCACCACCAGCTGGGCGGTCTGGTCCTTGGCCGCCGCCGTCGCTGACAGGTCCACGGTCAGGAACGCCGAGATGAACGCGGCGGCGACCCCGAACAGCGCCGCCAACGCCGTGACGGTGACGGCCCGGAGGTGCTGGCGCCGCTCGTCGGCCGTTTCGGTTGCCATGGCGAATCGTGGGGCATCCGCGCTAAAAAGGCGTTCGTTTGCTCGCGCTCCCGCGGGGCTGGCGATCGACCCGGATGGGAACCCCCTTTTCTTTCACCAGATGTGAACACTGATACACCGGGATGCTCAATGTTTATGCCCCTGGAGACTTTCGATTCGTAATGATGGCCCAAACCGATGGGGAGGAATCACTGGAAGACCTCCCACCGAGCGCGAAACTCGTCTTCAAGGTACTCGAGTACGACGGGCCGCTCACGCAGAAGCAGATCGTCAGCGAGTCGATGCTGTCGGCCCGGACGGTCAGGTACGCCCTGGAGCGGCTCGAGAACATCGACGTCGTGGACGAGGACGTCTACTTCGCCGACGCCCGCCAGAGCCTGTACAAACTGTCCGAGGAGGCACCGGGCGAGTCCGAACCGGAAGCGGAGGCGCAGGCCGACGGCGGCGTCGCGACGTCGGGCGACTCTCGAACGAACGGGTCCGGACGCTCGAAGAACGCCGATCCCTGCTGCGGCGAATGACCACCGGATCCGGCCCGCGCTGAATCGCCGGCACGCTATCGCCGCCACCCCGGAATATACCGCCCGCCGCGTCTTTCTATCGACGACCGGTCGACGAGACCCCCGACCGCCAGAGCCGGCGGGTCGTCGATCGCTTGGCGGGTGCGGAGACGGGACGGGGGGCCGGGAATCGGGAAAACGGCGCGACCGCTAGGAGGGTACGACGGTGATCGTCTGCTGGCGGTCGATAGCCCTCTCGAGTTCGTCCGCGATGGCGCTGCCCCGCGAGACCTGCACCTCGCCGCCGCGCGAGACGGTCGCC
>JBLGCL010000168.1:0-6345 GCA_047617305.1 Natronomonas sp. | reverse complement strand
CGCGTCGAGAGCTTGATCTTCTCGCGGTTCTCGCGGCTCTGGCGCTGCTCCTCGAGTTCGTCGTCGGGCAACTCGTCGGGCTGGAAGTACGGCTCGACCGCCTCCATCTGGTCGTAGAAGTGCTCCATGTCGACGACGAGGTCCTTGACGACCTCCTGGTGGGGCAGGGGCTCGATCCGCACCGGTTCCTCCATGTCGGCCAACTGGGTCTTGCAACAGAGGTGCTGGGTCCCGTTGACGAACATGGCGTCCGAGCCACAGACCGCCTGCCGGCAGGAGTGTCGGAAGGTCAGGGAGGGATCGAAGTGGTCGCGCGCGTAGATCAGCGCGTCGAGCACCGTCATCCCCTTCTCGAAGGGGACGTGGAAGTCGTCGAACCGCGGCTCCTGCTTGCCCGGTACCTCGGGATCGTACCGGAAAATCTTGAGGTGGACGGTGTTCTCGGCGGCTTCGGCGGCCGCCTCGTCGCGTCGCTGGGCTTCGCGGTCCTCGGCGGCGGCGCGCTTTTTTTCCATCCGCCGCTGCTGGGCCGCCGGTTCGACCTCGCTCTCGGCCTCCGCCTCTTCGGACTCGACTTCCTCGGCGTCCGTGCTCACAGGAACGCACCTCCGCTCATGGCGAACGCGACGCGGGTGCCCTGGACGATCAACAGCAGGCCGGCGAGCGCGAGTCCCCACTTCACGACGCGTTTGAGCGTCCCCGACAGGCCCTGATTGACCAGGGCAGCGTACACGCCGTTGACGCCGTGGAACGTCGCTGTCACCAGGAACAGCCACATCGTCACGAAGTACCCCGGCTCGCTCATCCGGGCCTGCGTTCCCGCGAACGTGACCTCGTACGCGTGGTTCCAGAAGTGGAGCTGGAAGAAGTGAAACGCCAGCGTCACGATCAGGAAGGCGGCCGTGATCCGCTGGAGGAGCCAGGCGGTCCCGCCGGGCGCGAAGGTGCTGTAGCGCTCGGCCATCAGAGGTTCACCTCCGCGAGGAACGTCGGGACGCTCGCGACGACGATCGCGGCGGTCAACAGGAGCGAGACGTAGAAGCTCTTGTCCTGGGACTCGAGGCCGACGCCGAGGTCGATCAACAGGAGTCGGATCCCGTTGAGGATGTGGAAAACGGCCACTGCGAGGAGGCCGACCTCGAGGATCCGCACGAGGACGAGGCCCTCCAGTCCCTGGATAGTGTCGGTGTAGGTTCCGGCCCCTTCGAGGGAGCTACTCAACACCGCGATGTGCGCGAACAGGTATCCGGCAAGTACCCAGCCGGTGAGCTTGTGGAAGATCCAGGCCCACATGCCCGCCGAGAACTCTTTCCACCGGCCGAAGTCCTCGACTGTTCCCCGATTGTAGGACTGACTCATGCGTCTAGGTGAGCCTCGGATGCCGGAAGTATAGAAGTTACTACCTCGGAACCCGCACGCGGGTGGATTTAGAGCCGCGATTGTTCGCGCTCGACGGCCCGACGCGTACTGGCGTCGAGTTTGACCAGGTGACACAGCGGGTTCCCCGGGTACACGAGCGGGTTCTCGAGGACGCCCACGAGCAGCCCGGTGAACGGGGCCTCGACCACGTCGCTCTCCGCCTTGAAGGGGTTCGTGATCGTGCAGATCCGGTCGCCTTCCTGTACCAGCGACCCCCGATCGTGGTGCATGTCGACCATGCCGCCGGTGTCGGCGCGGAGCCACGTCTTGTCGTCGTCGCTGTCGATGACCGTCCGCCAGCCGGGCCAGGCGACGGAGGCGGACCGGAGGAGACCGAACTCGGCGAGGACGCTCACGACGCCGTCGAGGGCCTCGTCGATGAGACTGCGCTGGAAGCGGTGGGCCTCGCCCATCTCGATCGTGATCGTCGGGATGCCGGCGGTGGTGGTCTCCCCGCGCAACGTCCCCGACGGGCCCTCGCTGTCGATGATCACGTTGGTCGCGAACGCGTTCGCGAGGCGGGCGGCGACCTCGTCGCCCATGTCCGCCCGAACGTGGAGCATGTTCGTCCGGCCGCGGGTCGACGTGTGGAAGTCCATCCCGAGGTCGCAGGGTTCGATGAAGTTGGAGTAGATCCGGTTGGCCATGCGCTTGGCGCTGGTACTTTCGTCGTCGCCGGGGAAGGACCGATTGAGGTCCCGGTCGTAGATAGGGAGGTAGCGTTGCTGGGCGAGGAAACCGGGAACGTTGAGGACGGGCAGACAGACGAGGGTGCCGTGGAGGTCCGAGTGGTCCCACTCGTGGGCGACCGTTCGGACCACCTCGATCCCGTTGAGTTCGTCGCCGTGCGAGGCGGCCGTCAGAAACGCGGTCGGTCCCGGGTGCTCGCCGTTGATGATCGTGACGGGGATGCGAATCGGATCGCCCAGATACGTCTGGCTGATCCGGTATCTGAGGTTCTCCGACTCGCCCGGTTCGACGCGGCCGCCGTGGTAGGTGAACGCCTCGGATTCGGCCCCTTCCACGGCCTCCGCCTCGATGTCGTCGGCCATGACCGTCCTTCGGTCGGGGGGACACAAAACGTTGTCCGGTGGGGCGCGGCCGGTGACCGCGTCACGCCGCTCCGACGAACGGTGTCCTCGTCGTTCGGAGGGGGAAACGCGGGGGTGGATTCCGGACGCCCCCTCGGTTGCGCATCCTCCCGTTTCGTTCGGTGCCGGTTCGTCCGCCCGGTCGTGTCGGTATATTTACTGTAGCTTTAGATGATGAAAGTTACTGGTTCGAAAGCTAATTATAATTAAATCATAAACCCTTTCTACCTTGTTACGGGTTTACTAGTCGTGGGTTACCATGCCTGACAGGGAACGATGGAAATCCAAGTTCGGATTCATCGCAGCCAGTATGGGCTCGGCCGTGGGCCTGGGCAACATCTGGCTGTTCACGTTTCGGGCAGGACAGAACGGCGGAGCAGCCTTCCTGATACCGTACTTCATATTCCTCTTCCTGGCAGGAATCATCGGGTTGACGATAGAGTGGGGTCTGGGCCGGAGCCAGGACGGCGGCCCGATAAAGGCGTTCGAATCAACCGGAATGCCGTTCGGCAAGTACCTGGGGCTCATTCCTAACCTGACGGTGCTGTTGATCCCGGCGTTTTACCTCAGCATCATCGGCTGGTCGTTGCGGTACTTCGTGGGTAGCCTCACCGGGTCCGCAGTCACGAGCAATCCGGGGCCGTACTTCGGCAGTTTGGCGAACCAACCCATCGCCATCGTGTGGGCCGGCATCGCGCTGTTCCTCACCATGGGGGCCATATATTTCGGCGTCCAGAAGGGGATCGAGCGGGCGAACATGGTTTTGCTCCCGACCCTGTTCCTCCTGATCATCATCATGGCCATCTGGTCCGTTTCGCTCGAGGGCGCATACGAGGGCATCGAGTTCTTCATGTCGCCGGACATGTCAAAGGTCATGGAGCCGCAGACGTGGATCATCGCACTGTCGCAGGCGTTCTTCACGCTGAGCCTCGTCGGCGGATCGATGGTCATCTATGGGAGCTACCTCAAAGAGAACGACGACATCAACCTGTCCACCATCTCGGTCGCCTTCGGGAACACCACGGTGGCGATCATGTCGGGGTTCGTCATCTTCCCCGCCGTGTTCGCCTTCGGCGTGGATCCCAACGCGGGGCCGCCGTTGGTGTTCCTCACACTCCCGAAGATCTTCGCCAGTATGACCGGCGGCCGAATCTTCGCGATCATGTTCTTCCTCGCGCTGTCGGCGGCGGGCATCTCATCGTCGATATCGATGACCGAGGTGAACGTCGACGCGCTCATGGACTGGTTCGGCTGGTCCAGGGAACGGAGTTCCGTCGTCATGGGCGTCGTGGTGTTCGTGTTGATGGCGCCGGCGACGGTCGATCCGAGCGTGTTCGACCTGTACGTCGAGATCGGTACGGTCTGGTTGCTCGCTATCGGAGCGTTCCTGGCTGCCGTGGCGTTCGCGTGGTACTACGGCGCCGAACGTGCACGGGACCACATCAATTCGACTTCCTACTTCCAGATGGGTCCCTGGTGGGAGCCGTGGGTCAAGTTCGTGTACCCGGCAGTGATCGTCCTGACGCTGATGTGGAGCGTCGAGTGGATCCGAAAACCGCTACTGCAACTCATCAACGGAGGTGGCTAACATGGACACCGTACTCATCACGGCTGTCGTCGTCCTGGGGTTCGTCTGGATCCCGTTCCTGTGGAGTTCGTTGAAACTCGCCAAGGAGGAGGGACTGAGTGGGTCCGAGGCGGAGGAAGCAATAGAAGAGGAGGAACTGCCGACCCAGGAAGCGTAGCGTGAAACGCCGGTTGCCTCGCTGACCGGTCTCCGGATTTTCGATCGACCCAAGGGACTCTTCGTGTGAAGAATCACCGCGGGTCGGTCTATCACCACTCGCGTGGGTGGTCGTGTCCGGCAACGTTTTTCGCCTCCCCGCGTGATACTGTACTAATGGCGACCAGCGACCTCGTTCGAGTCGGTGTACTGAGCCTTCACAACAGCAAGGAGACCAAGGCGATTCTGAACGCCATCGAGGAACTCGGCCACAAGCCCGAGTGGCTTCGAGCGGAAAATACGACGATTTCCACCGAGGGGGCGTCGACCAACCTCGAACCGGACGTCGACGTCGTCGCCAACCGGCTCCTCCTCTCGAACACGGAACAGCCCTGCGAGGACCTCGGCCTGGCCAACAGCATCTCGCGGCTCCGCCCGACCCTCAACGAGCCACAGTCGACGCTCGTCGCACTCCACAAGGTGGCGAGCGCCGCGGCACTCGCAAGCGAAGGCGTGCAGGTCCCCGACGCGCTGCTCGCGCTTTCGAGCGATCGGCTCAATCAGGAACGCGAGCGGTTCGGCGACGAGGCCGTCTACAAGACCGCGATCGGGACGCACGGGGGCGGGACCTGGAAGGTCGACCGGGAGGAACCGCTGAACGTCAAGGTCGGCAACCGCTATGCCTTCCTGCAGGAACTGATCGAGCGCGACAACCAGCGCCACCGGGACATTCGCGTGTACGTCGTGGGCGACCGGGTCGTCGGCGCCATGTACCGCTACGCACCGGACAACGACTGGCGGACCAACGTCGCGCTCGGCGGGTCCGTCGAGGACGCCACCGACGACCTGCCCGACGAAGTCCGCGAGATCGCTAAAAGGGCAACGTCGGTGATCGGTCTGGACTACGCGGGCGTCGACATCGTCGAGGGCAACGACGGCTGGTTCGTCCTCGAGGTCAATCCCACGGCGGGATTCAAGGGTCTCTACGAGGCCACCGACCGCAGTCCGGCCCCGTACATCGCCAAACTCGCCATCGAGCGCGTCGGTGGTGAAGTCGACGAGGAACGCGTCCGCGAACTGTCCGCCACCCTGGACGACTCGACGCCCTCGTGCAAGCCCCGCGTCTCCCGCCGGCCGTCCGGCGAACCCGTCATCATCGGCTACACCGAGGAGGTCGTCGTCGCCGGCACCGCGGGATCGAAGACCGTCATCGCGAAGTCGGACACCGGCGCGACCCGGACGAGCATCGACACGCGCCTGGCAGCCGACATCGGCGCCGGTCCGATCAAGTCGATCACTCGCGTGAAGTCCGGCAGTCTCAAGGGTGGCAAGAGCCGCCCCGTCGTCGACGTGGTCGTCGGCATCGGCGGCACCCAGCACACCGTCACCGCGAGCATCGAGGATCGGAGTCACATGGATTACTCCGTCCTGCTCGGGCGGGACATCCTCGAGAACTACCAGGTAGACGTCAGCCGCCGCACCGAGGAGGACGCCGAGGCCGAGGAAGAGGAACTGGCCGAGGAGTAGGCGTCCTCCCGACGCGGTATTCGTCGGCCATCACAGGCCGATCTCGCGCCCGATCACCAGCTGCTGAATCTCGCTCGTCCCCTCGCCGATCTCCATGAGCTTCGCGTCGCGGAAAAACCGCTGTGGCGCGAAGTCCTCGGTGTATCCGTACCCGCCGAACACCTGGACGGCGTCCTCGGCCACCTCGCGGGCCGCCTCGCTGGCGTCCCACTTCGCGAGCGAGGCGATCCGGGTGACGTCCTCGCCCGCGTCGTACTGCGCCGCCGCCTTGTGGGTGAGCAGGCGGGCCCGCTCGACCGTTCGGTCCATTCCGACGACCGCGTTCCGGACCGCGTCGTGTTTCCCGATCGGCTTGCCGAACTGCTCGCGCTCGGTCGCGTACTCCCGGGCGTGTTCGTAGGCTCCATGGGCCAGCCCCGTCGCGAGCGCGGCGATCGAGATCCGGCCCCCGTCGAGCGTCTTCTTCGTCTGGGTCCACCCGTCGCCCGGCTCGCCGAGCAACCGGTCCTCGGGCACCCGAACGTCGTCGAGTTGCACTTCGCAGGTGGGCGAGGCGTTCAGCCCCATCTTGTCCCAGACGTTCGT
>JBLGCL010000167.1:0-6356 GCA_047617305.1 Natronomonas sp. | reverse complement strand
GTCCTCGAAGTGTTCGAAGAACACCTGCCAGTCGATCGAGTCGATCGCGTCGTCGTCGACCGGATTGGCGGGGTCCTCCCGGGCGTCGAACCGGAGGCCAATGCCCTCGTCGTGGCCATCCTGGAGCATCACGGGCCGTCCGCCGTGATCCATGGCCCACCCCTTGATCGCGACGTGGTCGGTCGTTCGATAGTCGTACGTCGCCGGTTCGGCGGATGTTTCGGACACGAGGGATGATCGTCGATCCGCACGGGTGACGTTGCTGCTTGAATCTGCCAGGGGCGTGGCGTGCCGGGGCACGAATTCGCCGGACCGTGGCGTCTCGGGGGCGACTTCGTCTGGAGCGCGCGTCTCGGGGGCTTTATGAACGACAGGACCGTCCCACCAGCCATGAGCGAGGCCGAGGAGCCAGGGACGGGGACGGCCGGCGGCCGCGAGATCTGGATCGAGAAGTACCGGCCCCACAGCCTCGAGGACGTCAAGGGCCACGAGCACATCGTCGAGCGCCTGCAGAGCTACGTCGAGCGCGACGACCTGAGCCACATGCTGTTCGCCGGGCCCGCGGGGACGGGGAAGACCGCCAGCGCCGTCGCCATCGCCCGCGAACTCTACGGCGACGACTGGCAGGAGAACTTCCTCGAGTTGAACGCCTCCGACCAGCGCGGGATCGACGTGGTGCGCGACCGGATCAAGACCTTCGCCCGGTCGTCGTTCGGCGGCTACGATTACCGGATCATCTTCCTCGACGAGGCGGACGCTCTCACTTCCGACGCCCAGGCAGCGCTCCGCCGCACCATGGAGCAGTTCTCGAACAACGTCCGGTTCATCCTCTCGTGTAACTACTCCAGCCAGATCATCGACCCGATCCAGTCGCGGTGTACCGTCTTCCGGTTCTCGCCGCTGTCGGACGACGCCGTCGCCGCGCAGATCAGGGAGATCGCAACGGCGGAAGGCATCGAGCTCACCGACGACGGCGTCGAGGCGCTGGTCTACGCCGCCGACGGCGACATGCGCAAGGCGATCAACGCCCTCCAGGCCGCCGGCATCATGGGCGAGACCGTCGACGAGGACGCGGTCTTCGCCGTCACCTCGACCGCCCGCCCGGAGGAGATCGAGTCGATGGTGCGGACGGCACTCGACGGCGAGTTCGTCGCCGCCCGCGAGCAACTCGACGAACTGCTCACGGAGAAGGGGATCGCCGGGGGCGACGTGATCGACCAGCTCCACCGGTCGGTCTGGGAGTTCGACCTCGACGATCGCGCGGCGGTCCGGCTGATGGATCGCCTCGGCGAGGCCGACTACCGCATTACGGAGGGGGCGAACGAGCGAATCCAACTCGAGGCGCTGCTCGCGTCCCTCGCGACGGACTGACCGGCTTCCCCGCCTGGACGCTGGTGAATCGTCTCGACATGCCGTAATACGGACCCGGTTTCGAGGGTCTGGGATCGCTTCGCCGAGCCGCGGGTTCCGATCGGTCCGCGGACCAGGGGGAAAGGGAAGTCAGGGAAAGGGCTCGTTCGGCCGTCACGACTGTATATTCCGGTGGTACGGGCGTTGCGGAAAGGTTTTACGCGATGGTCGGCGACATTTCTCCAATGACCCAACTCGAGGAGGAGTACCGCCTCGATTACTTCGAGGAACACGACTTCGTCCGCAAGCAGTGTCCGGAGTGTGGGGACCACTTCTGGACCCGCGACGAGGACCGCGAGATCTGCGGGGAACCGCCGTGTGGCGAGTACGCGTTCATCGACGATCCGGGGTTTCCCGAGGAGTACACCCTCGAGGAGATGCGGGAGGTCTTCCTGTCGTTCTTCGAGGAGCACGACCACGAGCGGATCGACCCCTACCCCGTCGCGGCCAACCGCTGGCGGGACGACGTGCTGCTGACCCAGGCGTCGATCTACGACTTCCAGCCGCTGGTCACGTCGGGGAAGACGCCGCCGCCGGCCAACCCGCTCACGATCTCCCAGCCGTGCATCCGGATGAAGGACATCGACAACGTCGGCAAGACCGGCCGACACACGATGGCCTTCGAGATGATGGCCCACCACGCGTTCAACGTCCGCGAGGACGCCGACGAGGAGTACGCCTACGAGGGGGAGGTCTACTGGAAAGACGAGACCGTCGCCCTCTGTGACGAACTGCTGGAGGACGTCGGCGCGAACCTGGACGAGATCGTCTACATCGAGGACCCGTGGTACGGCGGCGGGAACGCCGGACCGGCGTTCGAGGTCATCTACCGGGGGGTGGAACTCGCGACGCTCGTGTTCATGCAGATGGAACTCGACCCCGACGGCGAGTACGAGATGCCCGACGGCAACCGATACTCGAAGATGGACACTTACATCGTCGACACCGGCTACGGCCTGGAGCGGTGGACCTGGATGTCCCAGGGCACCCCGACGGTCTACGAGGCGATCTATCCCGAGATGATCGCGTTCCTCAAGGACAACGCCGGGATCGAGTACACCGAGGCGGAGCAGGAACTCGTTAGTCGGGCCTCGAAACTCGCCGGCCACATGGACATCGACGAGGCCGAGGACATGGAGACCGCCCGCGGGACCATCGCCGACGAACTCGGCGTGGCCCGCGAGCGCCTCGAGGACCTGATGGAACCCCTCGAGGACGTCTACGCCATCGCCGATCACGCCCGCACGCTGGCGTACATGTTCGGCGACGGCATCGTCCCCTCGAACGTTTCGACGGGCTACCTGGCGCGGATGGTCCTGCGCCGGACCAAGCGGCTGTGTGACAACGTGGGCGTCGACGCCCCGCTGGACGAACTCGTGGACATGGAGGCCGAGCGACTCGGGTACGAGAACCGCGACACGATCCGCGCGATGGTCCGCTCGGAGGTCGAGAAGTACGCCGAGACCCTGGACCGGGGCGGCCGGCGCGTCCGGGCGATCGCCGAGGAGTACGCCGAAGAGGACGAGCCGATCCCGGCGAGCGAACTCATCGAACTGTACGATTCCCACGGCATCCAGCCCGAGATGGTCGAGGACATCGCCGCCGACCTCGGCGTCGACGTCGACCGCCCGGAGGACTTCTACGGCCTCGTCGCCGAGCGCCACGAGGGCGGCCAGGCCTTCGAGGAGGAAGGGGAGACCGAGGACGACCGGTTCGAGGACCTCCCCGAGACCGACCGCCTCTACTACGAGGACCAGGAGGCGCTCTCCTTCGAGGCGGTGGTCCTGGACGTGTTCGACCGCGAGGACGGCTACGACGTAGTGCTCGACCAGACGATGTTCTACCCCGAAGGGGGCGGCCAGCCAGCCGACAAAGGGACGATGAGTTCCGACGAGGCCACCGTCGACGTCTCCGACGTCCGGATCAAGGACGGCGTCATCCTCCACCGGACCGACGGCGACCCCGGCAAGGGCGAAATCGTCCGCGGCCAGGTCGAGGGCCACCGCCGGCGCCAACTCATGCGCAACCACACCGCGACGCACGTGATCATCGACGCCGCCCGCAAGGTGCTCGGCGACCACATTCGCCAGGCCGGCGCCCAGAAGGGCGTCGAGTCCTCCCGGATCGACCTGCACCACTACGACCGGATCTCACGCGAGGAGATCCGGGAGATCGAGCACGTCGCCAACGAAACGGTCATGGACAACGTCGGAGTCGAGCAGTCCTGGCCCGACCGCCACGAGGCCGAGGAGCAGTACGGCTTCGACCTCTACCAGGGCGGCATCCCGACCGGCGAGGAGATACGGGTCATCGAGGTGGCCGACGACGTCCAGGCCTGCGGGGGGACCCACGTCTCCAGGACCGGCGACATCGGGGCCATCAAGGTCCGCTCGACCGAGCGCGTCCAGGACGGGGTGGAGCGGATCGTCTTCGCCGCCGGCGAGGCCGCCATCGAGGCGACCCAGGAGGTCGAGGACGCCCTCTACGAGGCGGCGGAGGTCCTCGACGTGAACCCCGACGAAGTCCCGGAGACCGCCGCCCGCTTCTTCGAGGAGTGGAAGGAGCGCGGCAAGCGCATCGAGTCGCTGAAGGAGGAACTCGCCGAGGTCCGCGCGGCCGGCGGCGAGGACGCCGAGGAGATCGAAGTCGGGGACGCCACGGCCGTGATCCGCCGCCTCGACGGGGACATGGACGAACTCCGCGCGACCGCGAACGCGCTGGTCGACGAGGGCAAGATCGCCGTCCTGGGCAGCGGTCGGGACGGCGCGCAATTCGTCGTCGCGGTGCCCGACGGGAGCGGCGTCAACGCCGGCGAGGTCGTGGGCGAACTCGCCCGGAAAGTCGGGGGTGGCGGCGGCGGCCCGCCGGACTTCGCCCAGGGCGGCGGCCCCGACGCCGAGAAACTCGACGACGCGCTCGAGGACGCCCCGGACGTCCTCAAGCAGGTCCTGAACGCCTGACGCCGGTTCGATGACCCGGCGCGGCGCACGGGTCGTGCTCGCGGCGGGGCCCCTTTTCGGCGCCGTCGCGCTGGCCCACCTCTGGTCGGCCCGTCGGGGGATGCTTGCGATCAACGTCGAGGTCTACTACCACGCCGGCCGGGCCGTCCTGTCCGGGGGTGACCTCTACGCGGTGACGCCGCCCGATCACCCGGCATACCGGTTCCTCTACCCGCCGGTCGCCGTTGTCGGGGTCCTCCCGTTCGCCCTGCTTCCGTCGACCTGGCCCGGATTCGTCGTGCTCACCGCCATCCAGATCGGTGCCGGCCTCGCGCTGGCGCGCCTGCTGTGGCGGTTCGTGTCCGCTCACGGCGTCGGACTGGACCGGATCGACCGGGCCCTGATCGCCGGGTACGTCGTCGGGTCGAGCTACGCCGTCCCCTCGCTGTTCTTCGGAAACGTGAACCTGCTGATCGCGCTGGGCGTGGCCGCGGCCGTCGTTCAGGTCGAACGCGGACGGGAGACCGCGGCCGGCGTGGCCCTCGCGCTGGCGTCGCTCCCGAAAGTCTTCCCGGCCGCCGTCGGCGGGTGGTTCCTCCGTCGCCGGTCGTGGACGGCTGCTGCGGCCAGCGTCGCGACCGGGGCCGGTCTCGCCGTCGCGAGCGTCGCCCTGTTCGGGATCGACCTCCACCGGACCTACCTCCGGCGGGGGCTCCTCTCGCGGGTCGACCCGTCGCGGTACGCGGGCGGAATGGACCCGAACGCGCCGTACGTGACGATTCGTCGCCCGCTGTCGGTCCTGCTGCCGGACGCCGATCCGACGGTCCTCGCTGGTCTCGCGCTCGTGGTCCTGGCGCCGGCCGTCGTTGTGCTCCTGTGGACCCTCGACGGGCCCGTTGACCGCCTCGTCGCGGTGCACGCGCTGCTGGCCGGACTCCTGCTCGCCCTCCCCTCCTACTTCGTGTACTACGTCCTCCTGTACGGCTCGCTGATCCCCCTGCTGTATCTGCTCGACGGACCCGGGCGCGTGCCCTTCGTCGCCGGGGCGCTGGTCGCGAACCTGACCGTGACCCTCGATTCGGTCGTCCGCGTCGTCGAGGCGGCGCCGTTCCCGCCGGCGGTTGCCACGGTAGCCATCGACGTCGTTCGCCCGATCATGACGTTCGCGACCCCGACAACCTACGGCCTGCTGCTGACGCTCGCTGGCTGCGTCGTCTACCGGTATCGCAGGGACCGGATCGCGACCTGATCGAGCGCGTCGACCCTCACTGCCGGTCGTCGGCGGACTCCGGCTCCGACCCCTCGTTAGTCCCGTTCCGGGAACGACGGTAGACGCCGTACGCGAGCCCGACAGGGACGCCGAACGTCAGCAGGTACGGCGCTGCGTAGGCGAGCAGGACGACGCCGGCGCGGAGCGTCGTCGCGACCCCGGACACGGATTCCTCGAGGGCCGCCAGGATCCCCGTCCGGTGCCACGGTTCCGGCGGCGTAGTTTCCGGGGTGTCCGGTTCGGGTTCGGCAAGCCCGATCCTGATCGTGGAATACGCCACCCGGTTCCGGAGCGACTGTCGCTGGGCCTCGAGGCGCTCGATTCGCCCCTGGGTTGCCGAGAGCCGCTCCTGGATCGCGAGCAGAGCCTCGGTTTCGTTGGCCCGTTCGTACAGGTCCCGCAACCGGTCGCGTTTGGCCCGCAGGTTCTCCAGCCGCGCCTCGACGTCCACCAGCTGATCGGTCACGTCCTTCGTGCGCGTACTGGACTCGGTCACGGTGCCGACGCGTTCGATCCGGTCCATCGCGGTGGTGAAGTTCCCCCGCGGGACGCGAACCACGAGCCGTCCGGTCACCCACGTGCGGTTGTCCTCGCCGTTCGTCCGCCGGTGCGAGTCGCTGACGTACCCGCCGAGGTGCCGGACCGCTCGAGTCAGGTTCTCGCGTGCGTCGGCGTAGGAGTCCACCCCGAGGGCGATCGATCCGGTGCGTATTCGCATCCGTTGCTGGAGGGCTCGG
>JBLGCL010000166.1:0-6463 GCA_047617305.1 Natronomonas sp. | reverse complement strand
AGACGGAGTTCATGCTCGACGACCTGGTGAGCTTCGTCATCCTCTGGGGCGCCCTCAACGCGGCGTACGGCAACTGGCTTCCGGTTCTCCTGGCGGCCGGACTGGGGGCCGGGTTGCTGTGGACGGAGCGGTTCGACTTCGACGTCTCGAGGGCGCGGATCCCCCGGTTCGTTCGCCGCACCTGGCGGGCCGCTCGACGCTGACGGAGATATACCAGATCGAAGCAAGACAAAGCGAGAAAGCGACGGCGGCGATCAGTCGGACGGGATGTTTCGTCCAAGGACCTCGTGAGAAGTCAACATTATACAGACCAAAAGCAATGGTACAGGTGTGACTGCCACTGACGCCGCCGACGCGTTCGCGATTCTCGCCGACGAGACACGACTCGCGATCATCGAGGAACTCGTCGCTGCGTATCGGGAGTCGCCCCATCAACCGGAGCTCTCGTTCTCGGCGTTGCGCGACCGGACGGGGATCCGCGATCCGGGACAGTTCAACTACCACCTCGACAAACTGGTCGGACGGTTCGTCGAGAAGCGCGACGACGGATACGAACTCAGTTACGCCGGGATGCGAGTCGCCGGAGCCATCCTTTCCGGCTATTATGACTTGGAGGGCGAGTCGTTTCAGGAGGATCGGTTGGATCCCTGTCCGGTCTGTGATTCGCCGCTACAGGCCTCCTACACCTCGGGGTTGTTCCGGCTCGGGTGCGAGAACGAGCACGCGTTCGCCGATCTTGTACCCCCGCGAATCTTCGAGGGCCGAGACCTCGAATCCGTCGTCGAGGTCGTGGCGATCGCCACGATCGGAGGGGTTCGACAGGCACAGCGCGGGAGTTGTCCGCAGTGCTTCGGCGAAGTCGAATGGTCCATGATGGAATCGTCCGATCCGTCGCACGACTCACCCGTCGGTCTCCTGGGACAGTGCCGAACCTGTGGGACCCCGTATTCGGCCCCGCCGGGGACGTTCGCGACCTGGGACCCGACCCTCCAGCTGGAACTCCGAACGTGCGGCATCGACGTGTGGGACGCCCCGGCGCACAGGATCATTCGGGGGCAGGAGTGGCCGGTGGACTCGTACGATCTCGAGGTCGGTCGGGCAACGGTGGCTATCGAACTCGAACCGTGTCCGATGACCGCGACGGTGAACGAGCGCGGACGCGTGCTCGAATTGTCGACCGAATGAACCGGCAGGACCCTCGGCCGAGCGATCCTGCCGGCCGCCGTAAATTCTCACAGGTCGACGCCGGAACGGGAACGCCATCGCCGTTCTCGCGGGAGATCCGGGAGGCGCTGCCTTCGAGGGGAGCCACGACCCCGACCTGCTGGAAGGACGCTTCGGAGCGCCTCGTCCCGGATCGAGTGCCCCCGAGTCCGGCGGGATGCCGGCGTCAGGTCGAAACGACGACCGTGTCCCCGACCCGGTCGCCGAGCCGCTGCCGTTCGTCCGAGAGGAGGATGAAGACGACCCCGACGAGATAGAAGAAGAACGCGTCGACCACGCGGAGGACGTTCCTGATCAGGGAATCGCTGTAGTCGATCGACCTGCCCTCCTCCGTCCGGACTTCGATCCCGACCGCCCGCTTGCCCAGTGTCCAGCCGAACTCCGCCTCGAGCACGACGAAGTACGTCAACCCGATCAGGAACCAGAGGAGCGCCGGCCCGCCCTGGAGGTTGAACCCCGACGCGGTCGTCATCCCGGTCAGCATCGCGAGGAGGTATCCGATCACGACGAGCACGATCGTGTCGATGATCGTCGCCACGAAACGGATGCCGATGCCGCCGTAGTCTTGATCTGTCATGATTTTGCCCGCAAATAAGGGCGCGACACCGTCTCACAAAAAGGGAGCAGTGAATTCCTACTGGTAGAGAATCGAATGTTTTCCCCCGTTCGGGGGTCCGGCGACAACACTTCGACCAGTAGTCCCCGGCTGGTCACCGCACGGGAACGCCCTCGCCGTACTCGTGGTCGGTCCGGTGGGCACTGCCCTCGCGGGACGGCACGGCGCTGACCCGCCGGAAAACCGCCTCGGGGTTCTTGTTCCAGGTCCAGTGCCAGCGGGTTCTCGCGAGGACGGTCAGCGACCGGGCGAGCCCCAGTTCCGGCGTCTCGGAGATCACGTCGAAGTCGCGATCCCGGATCAGTCGGTGGTGCTCGGCGTAGAGGACCGCGGACGCGAGGACCGCGAACTGACAGTCCTCCGGGAGGTACCGGATGCCAGCGACGCCCTCGCGATAGAGGCGCTCGGCCCGTTTCAGTTCGGCTTCGACGGCGGCGGCGATGGCCGGCGTGAGCTCCAAGGCCTCGACGTTGGCGGGATCGACGCCGTGTTCGCGGAGGACCGCCCGCGGAAGGTAGATCCGATCCAGGTCGACGACGTCCTCGCGGACGTCGCGGACGAAGTTCGTCAGCTGGAACGCCTTGCCCAGCGCGACGGCGTGTGGGAGCGCCTGGTGATACGCCTCCTCGTCCAGGTCCATGACGTCGGTCATCATCACGCCCACGGCGGACGCCGACCCGCGCATGTAGGCGTCGAGGTCGTCGATCGTTTCGTATCGGTCCGTGGCGATGTCGGCCTTCATCGCGTCCACGAAGGCGTCGACCTCCTCGTCGGCGATGTCGTTCCGGGGTTTCAGGTCCTGAAACGCCTCGAGGACGGGATCGTCCGGCTCCCGGTTGCCGAGAGCGGCGTCGCGGAGGTTCTCGAGCCTCCGGGCCTGTTCGTCGGGCGACGGCGTCTCGGCGCCGTCAACGACCTCGTCGGCGATGCGGAAGAACCCGTAGAGGACGTAGGTAGGGTAGCGGATCCGTTTCGGTAGCAGGCGGGTGGCGAGGTGAAACGTGCTTCCTGTGCGTCGCTGGATCGCCTTCCCGCGACGGATTTGTTTTTCCTTCATCGTTCGTTGTGTGCGGCTGGTGGAAACTGTCGAGGGCTCCCCCGACCAACAGTCGCGACGGTCGAGCGTCCCTCTCGAGCGGTTACTTTTTCTATACGTGCTCGTCAGTGAGGTTTCAGTATATAAGAACGTTTGCCCTACTCGATTGGGTACGTCTCCTCCCAGTTTCCGGGCGATCCCGAAACGGAACGAGACACAAGGATCGGGTCCAAGCAACGTACTCGGACCACGTGTTCGGTCCCTGACTTCGGGCCGGAGTTCGACGGCGTGGGTCCCGAAACGATCGCGACGATCGGGCTTCATCGCCCCTATATAGGGATACCAGCCACTCCCGACCGAAACAGGCGGTTCATAGCAACCACTTTGTTCGACGTCGAGAGCAACCTTGAATGAGAGCGTCATGTCAGGAACGACCCGGTCGAGGACGGTGCAACCGTTCGACGACCCTTCAGGGGTTCGGTGGACCATCGTCGACCATGACCCGTGAGCGCATCCCCACGACCTTCGTCGGTTCCGACGGGAACTACTACACCGCCGCGGAGGTGGCCCGGAAAATGGCGACCGACGCCTGGCGCTTTTGCATGCGAGATCGGTCGACCGAACGGGAGCTCTTCGAAACCGAACGGGGAGAGTTGCTGCTGATCGTCCCGACGAAGGAAACCGACTTCGGGATCGAGGACCGCCCGGATCGCCGCTGACGTCGGACCGTCCGGGGCGATACGCCGCTCTCACGGGAGCATGCCGCGCCGACCGAATCCCCGCTTTCCGGAGCTATTTGGGCCGCCCGATCCGATTCGCGTCCATGAGCGAGCGACCCACCGTCCTGATCCCACACCACGTCCCGCGCGACAGCGCCGTGGAGGTCCGCGAGGGCATCGAGGCCCGCCGTCCGGAGATCGATCTCCGCCTGGAACACACGCCGGAAGGGTCACGCGCGGCGATCGGCGACGCGGAAATCGTCGTGACCTTCGGGTTCGAAGGCGAACTCCTGGCCGGGGCCGAGCGGCTGGAGTGGATCCAGGCCCTCGTCGCGGGCGTCGACCGGTACGACTTCGACGAACTCGAGGAGCGGGGCATCGCCCTGACCAACGCCTCCGGGATCCACGCCGAACCGATCGGCGAGCAGGTGATCGGGTACATGCTCGCCTTCGAGCGGAACATCCACACGGCCGTGCGCCAGCAGGGGCACGGGGTCTGGGAGCGGTTCCGCGGCGGAGAACTCGCCGGGAAAACCGTCGGGATCGTCGGCCTCGGGGCCATCGGGACCCGGGTCGCGGAACTGGCCACCGCGTTCGACACCACCGTGATCGGGACGAAGTCCAACCCCGAGGACGCCCCCGATGCCGTCGACGAGGTCTTCGGGCCGGACGGCCTCCACGAGGTGTGCCAGCGGTCGGATTACCTGGTCGTGGCCGTCCCGCTGAACGACGACACGCGGGGCATGATCGGCCGGTGGGAGTTCCGGATGATGAAGGGCGACGCCGTCCTGATCAACGTCGCCCGCGGCGAGGTCGTCGATCAGGACGCGATGGTCTACGCGCTTCAGCAACACTCGATCGGTGGCGCCGCGCTCGACGTCTTCGAGACGGAACCGCTGCCGGGGGACTCGCCGCTGTGGGACCTCTCGAACGTCATCGTGACGCCGCACATGTCGGGATCGACGCCCGAGTACATGGAGCGGTGTGCCGACCTGTTCGTCGAGAACTACGAGCGGTATCTCGCCGGCGAACCCCTCGAAAACCGGATCGTGTAGTTCCCAGCGGGTGGGAACGCCCTTCGAAATTCAACGGTCACACCGCCGAGGTATGGACGAACATGCCAGCAGGTGAGGACGACGGGTCGACCGCGACGGCCGTCGATCCGCGTCGGGTCTGGATGGTGGAGCGCACGTACTCGTCCGATTCGCCGAACATCCTCGTCATCGTCTACGCGACCCCCGACGGGACGCAGTACCTCCAGAAGGAGTGGGCGTTCAACCGGTTCGGCGCGAATCGGGCGCCGGAGGTCACCGCCGCCATCGAGGCGGACCCGGACGACCTCAACCCCGTCGAGGACGACGAACGTCGGGACCGGTACGCCGCGGAAGCCGAGCGCATGCGGGAACGGCACGACCCCGACGACCCCGTGTGACCGAGGGGCTGCCCGAGCGCCCGGTCACTGATAGCTCTGGTAGAGCAGGACGACCACGGCCACGGCCGCGAACGCGTCGGGGAGGAACGTGAACGGGCCGAGGCTCGGGTCGGTCGGGTAGCCGAACAGGACGTGGACGACGGGGTTCGACGCCAGCGAGTACAGCAGGAGCGCCAGGCTGAACAGGATCAGGCTCAGCGTGAACCGGTTGGGCAGGTCGCGGTACAGCGTCAGGTAGCTCCAGACCAGCGCCAGCAGCAGGATCGCGTTGAACGTCGCCAGGAACATCCTGACCTGGACGACCGTGTCGAACGCCTCGCCGGGGGCGGCGGGCCCGCCACCCGGCATCCCGTTGCCCATGCCGGGCGGCGGGCCTCCCTGACCGAGACCGCCCCGGACGGCGGCCGGGACCGACGGGTCCACGAGGACGGCCACGATCGCCGAGACCACGAATGCGACGGCGACGATCAGCAGGACCCTGACGCCGGCGTCGCGTTTATTCATCGCGATCACCCGATTCGGTGGTCTCGGCATCGGCGGCGCCCTCGTTGGCCCTCTTCTCGTCACCCTCGTCCGCACCGCCCACGACGTCCTCGAGGCCCGCCTGGTCGGCGACCGACTCCAGGACGTCCATGTTCGCCTCCATCCGGTCGGAGAGGAAGTACATCGTCCCGTAGTCGCCGCCCATGGTCGTCACCACGTCGTTGTCCTCCAGCAGTTCGAGGTGATGGCGCACCGTCTTGTAGTTGAGGTCGAGGTCGTCCGCGAGCTGGTTAGCGTTCATAGGCTCCTCGTCGAGCGTTGTGATGATGCGCAACCGGTTTCGACCGCCGCGAGAACCGCCGATCAGCCACCAGAGAACCTTGCGCATCGGGTCTCACCGGATCGTTGTACCAGCGGTCACAAATACGTGTAGGTCCCCGCGTCGGTTGGACCTGTCTATACCCACCGAACCGATCCGCCCGGTCGGGAGACCGGACGGTGGAGGGACGGAAAAGCGTCAGCGATCGAGGTCGTTCGAGGGACCACACGACCCCGCCTTAGCGACCGCCGGCCGCGTTACCGGGGCCGAGGCCCTGTCCAGGACCGCCACCGGCAGTGGCGTTACCGGTGCCGCCGTGGCCGTTACCGGCACCGTTTCCAGGACCGTGGCCGTGCGGGCCGTTTCCGGGTCCGTTACCGTTACCGTGCTGACCGCTCCCTTGACCGCTGGCGTGCGGGCCGAACCCGAACAGGCCCCACGGAGCGCCGGCAGCGTCCCCGTTACTCCATGCTGCCTGCGGACCGAGATCCGGGTCCTCCACGCCGAAGGATTCGAGTTTCTCGACGATCGCCTCGTGGATCGCGGTCCGGTTCGCGCCGTCGTCCATCATCGACTGGACGGTCTCCCGGAGGTCGGCGACCTGCTCGTCAGTCAGGTCGTAGCGCTCCTGGAG
>JBLGCL010000165.1:0-6531 GCA_047617305.1 Natronomonas sp. | reverse complement strand
CTCGCGCGCCAGCCCGCGGAGGCTTCGAGGTCGTCCTGCCAGCCGTCCTGGATCTCGACGTCGGCCACGGCCAGTTCGTCGCCCGGCGCGACGTCGACGTCGGCCTTCTCGCCCCACAGCGCGACGCGGATGTCGCCGGTCTCGTCCTGGAGGCGAAGGTTCCGGACCTGGCCCTCGGAGCCGTCGTCGCGCTCGAAGGTGCGCTTGGGATCGACGGCCCTGACCACGCCGGCCAGGTCGATCGTTTCGCCGATCTCGACGTCGTCGATCGGCGTGGCGTCCGGGTCGTACTCGACGGCCTCGTCGAGTTCCTCGACCGCGCCGCGGTCGCCGACGTGCAGTTCGAGGTCGCCGTCGCGCTCGCGGACGTACCCGTCGACCACCTCGACGGCGGTGCCCGGATCGATCTCGGCCGCTCGATCGGCCATGTCGTCCCAGAGGGTCACCCGGACGCGTCCGGTCTCGTCGCCGATGACGAGGTTGGCGACCCGGCCCTCGGACCCGTCGTCGCGATCGAAGGTCCGGACCGACTCGGTGTCGAGCACCAGCCCCTTGCAGTTCACGTCGGACAGCCCCAGCGAGAGGTCCTCGATCGCGTAGGTGTCCTGGAACTGGACGTCGATCTCCGCGTCCTGGTCCCCCTCGGCCCGGTCGGCGTTGATCTCGACCCCGTTGTACCCCTCCTTCGGTCGGCCCTTGATCCGGAGGACGTCACCGGCCGCGAGTTCGTCGACGGCGTTCCTGGCCGCCTCGTCCCAGAAGGCACACCGGATCGACCCCGTCTCGTCGGCCACCTCGACGTTGACGACGCAGCCGTCCTCGTCCTCGCCGTCGCGCTCGAAGGTCCGCAGCTCGCCGATCCGCGCGACCTTGCCCAGGAACTTCACCTCCTCCATGCCCGGCTCCACGTCGGCGATGGCGTCGACTTCCCCGCCCGCGGCCCCGTCCTCGAGTTCGTGCGCGACGAGCATGGCCGCCGTTTCCTCGTCGGCGAGCCCGCCCATCTGCTCGACCTTGTCGTCGACCGCCTCGCGGAACTCCTCGAGCGAGAGGTCGGCCTCGAGGTCGTCGTAGACGTCCTGGAGATCGCTGTCGTCCTCGCTCATTCGAGTGGTGGGTTTCACGGATGGGCCCCGGTTAAGCGTTTTCTTCCGTCGCTCGTTCGGCTCCAGTCGGGCGGTTCTCGGGATCCGTCGTTCGGGACATACCCCTACTCGTCCCGGGGTGGTACGTAAACCTCGGGACGGGAGACCCCTCGAACGCGAACGGCCCCGAATCGACGGGATCGATCCCCGCCAGATGCCGTCCGTCCGTATCGGGGCAGGACAATGAGAGCCCCAGCGTCTTCCCGGCCGCCGGACCGCCGACCGCCTTCGGTTCCCCTCACTGGCTCGCTTCGGTGATCGTCGTCGGCTCGCCATCGGCCCCGACGTGCTCGACCGTGACGTGGCCGGGAAGCGTCCCGTCGAAACCGACTTCGGCCCGGTACTCGACGACGCCCAGGCAGGCCTGACAGGCTTCGGCACCAGCGGCTTCCACGCCGACGCTCACGGCCAATCGATCGACGTCGGGATCGTACTCGACGGTCTCGAGGGTGGCCTCGTGACAGGGGTCGGGCGACTGGATCTTCCCGTCGACGACGACCCGGTCCGTCTCGAACGATACGGACGCCCCCTGGTCACCGGTCATGCAGTCCGTTCCTTCGGTCTCGATGGTTTCGCTCGCCACTGCCGGCGTCGGTTCCTCGGTGGGCGTCGCCGTCGGATTCCCCGTCGGGGTGCCCGTCGATTCGCCGTCGCCAGCGTCGTCGTCACCGCTCCCGGGGATGGTCTCGAGACAACCGGCCAACGCTCCCCCACCGCCGAGGGCCGCCATCCGTTTCAACAGACGCCGACGTTTCATGTGTGCGTCGTTACGCCACCAATTTTCAAAGGCCTTTCCATCGGTGAAAATCCTCCTTCACCGTCCGGAGCTTCGGAACGGCGTCCCCGCCGCTGCCCTTCCGACTGGCGGCCGCGGTGTCAGTAATCCCCGATCGACACCCGGGGACACCGACATCGTAACCCCTATTACGTGAACCTGCCTACCTGGAGACGAGTCCTGATAGGGTAGTGGACTATCCTACGGGCTTGCGGAGCCTGTGACCGGAGTTCAAATCTCCGTCAGGACGCTCACTTCGTTCACTGCGTTCACTTCGTTCGCGACCTGACGGGCCCCAGGCTCGCTTCGCTCGCCTGGGACTCCGTCAGGGCTTCTTGTCGCAATATCGGACGAGCGAAGCGACCGCCCGACGAGTTTTTCCCTGCGCTCTCCCTCGTTTCGGGAACGAACATGCGCCACGAGCTACGGGCGGGCATCGCGATCTACAACGCCGGCGAGTATCTCGCCGCCCACGACGCCTGGGAGGAGCGGTGGCTCGAACTGAGCGACGGTCCCGACAAGCGATTTCTCCAGGGGCTAATCCAGTTCACGGCCGCCGTCCACCACGCCCGGACCCGCAACTGGCTCGGAGCGAGGAAACTCGCCGACCGCGCGGGCGAGTACCTGGCCGATCTCCCGGACGACTACCGGGAGGTCAACGTCGGCCACGTGCGGGCGTTCCTGGCCAGGCTGGCCGCCGATCCCGAGGTGATCGACCGGCGCCGCCCCCTTCGGCTCCGCCACGGGGGGCAGGCGGTCACGCCTGCCGACCTCGACTTCGAGACGACGGGCGTGGCGGCGAGCGTGCTGGCCGAGGCGGCCGACGAGTACGAGGAAGAAGTCGTCGAACGGGGCGTCGAGTACGCCCGCGAGACCGTCGAGGCCGACGGGAGCGACCAGTTCGTCGGTCTGGTGTTCGACTTCGTCCGCGACCCCGAGAACCGTTCGCTCATCTATCGGCGACTGGCCGATCACGTGGACCGTCGGCGTCGGCAGGAAACTGACGTGGACGGGCTGTTCGATTCGGGCGAGTGAAGCCCCCGATTCGGGTTCGACAGCGGTATCTGCAGGACCGAAACGGGGTTGCGATGGCGGGTCGACCTGCCGACATGGACGAGCACCGGGATCCAGTGGCCTACTACGACGAGTTCGGCGAACGCGAATGGGAACGGCTGGACCGCGATTTCTACCACCGACTCGAGTGGGAGGAAACCGTCCACTTCCTCGAGCGGGACCTCCCTGACGCCGGCCATCTCCTCGACGTCGGCGGGGGCGCCGGGCGATACGGCGTCTGGCTGGCCGATCGGGGCTATACGGTGACCCTCGTCGATCCGAGCGGGGGACAGGTCGAACTCGCCGCGAGGAAAGCCGACGAACATGGCGTCGGTGGGCAGGTGACGGTCGAGACTGGCGACGTTCGTGACCTCCGGTTCGACGACGACGGGTTCGACGCGACGCTGTGTCTCGGCGGCCCGCTGTCACACGTCCTGTCCGAATCGGAGAGACGGGACGCTGCTCGCGAACTCGAACGGGTGACCGTTCCCGACGGCCCCGTGTTCGTGTCGGTCATGGGACGGCTGGCGGCACTCCAGACGGTCGCGCGGTTCGCGGGGAAGGTCCCTCCGGCGGAGGACGAGACGGAACTCCTCCCGAGTCTGGCCCGCACGGGCGACTACGATTCGGACTTGCTCGACGAGTTCGACCGCGAACCGACGGCCCCGCCGATGCACCTCTTCCGGGTCGCGGAACTGGAACGCCTGCTGGAGGGCGCGGGGCTGTCCGTCGAGACGGTGACCGGACTGGAGAGCGTCGTTTCGCAGCGCCGCGACGACTTCGACCAACTGACCGACGACCACCGGGAAGCGATGCGAGAATCGGTCAGGGCGTTTCGCGGCGATCGGATGGCCGCTGACCTCTCCGGCCACATCCTCGCGGTGGCGCGGGCGTGAGGGGGTTTCGGGTGGGGAACTGTCGGCCGGGACCTACGACTCCCCGTTCTCGGCGAAGTCGGCCGAGTTGTCTTCCGGGTCGTAGTCCAGCACCTCGCGGGCGCGGTCGATGGAGTAGTACTTCCGGTCGTTGTCGGAGATGCCGTAGACGATCTCGTAGCCGTAGTCGGCCTGGATGCACCGGTCGAACAGGTGTGCGCAGTCGCGATACGAGAGCCACATCGCCTGGCCGCGCTCGTAGTCCTTCGGCGGGTGGTCCTTCGTGAGATTGCCGATGCGGACGCAGATCACCGAGAGGTCGTGGTAGTCGTGGTAGTACCGCCCGAGGGTTTCGCCGGCCGCCTTGCTGACGCCGTAGAGGTTCGAGGGACGCGGGAGTTCGGTCCCGTCGAGGGTAAAATCGGAACTCGTCCGGTAGATGTCGGGCTTGCGGGCCTCCTCGAAGGCCCCGACCGCGTGGTTCGAGGAGGCGTAGGCGACCTTCTCGACGCCCTGGTCGACGGCCGCCGCGAACACGTTGCGGGTGCCGTCGATGTTGTTCTCGAGGACCGAGTCCCAGGGCGCTTCCGGACGGGGGTCGCCGGCGAGGTGGATCACCGTCTCGACGCCGTCCATCGCCTCGCGGACCGCGTCCTCGTCGGTGATGTCCGCGACGACGTACTCGCCGGGCCACTCCGTCTCGTCGGTCGGCGGGTCGCGATCCAGCAGGCGCCACTCGTACTTCTCGCCGATCCCCGAGAGGATCGCCGTCCCCACGCGGCCGGCGGCGCCAGTGAGCAGGACGGGGTCCGCCATCAGGCGGGGAGAGGGCCACCGGGGGTAAGTAGCATGCGGTTCGGGGCGGGAGTCCTGTGAGCGTCGTCGGTCGCGCGCCCCTCGCGGGGAAACGGTCGCCCGGCGCAAGCGACTTCCCGCTCGGCGGTGCAGGGAAAGGTATGGACGACGACCCGCCGACGACCGTGAACGGGGCCACCGATCGCGAGGCGGCGTGTTTCGAGGCCGGCATCAAGTTCGGCTCGCTCTACCACCAGTTCGCCGGGACTCCCGTCTCGCCGGCCAGCGCGGACAGCCTCGCCCGGGCCATGGAGGCGGCCATCGAGAACCAGCCGGCCTGCGAGCGCGTCGACGTCGAGATGCGCACGGATCGCCTCGAGGCCGCGATCGACGACTCCGCCGCCGACTACGTCGAGTTCACCGGCCGCTTCGCCGACGTCGAGATCGCCGTCGAGCACGAGGGCGTCGCGGTCCTGGCCGGCATGGAACTCGAGGACGGCTACCCCAGAATGCGGATCGAGTCGGTGCGGGACGAGGAGAGCGATTAAGGGTTGCGGGCGTGACATTCCCGGCATGGTCTACGCCATCGACGCGCTCTCCGATGCGCTCGACGCGACGCGCGCCTTCCTGTGGCCCTTCGACGCCGGACGGTGGCTCCGACTCGCGCTGATCACGTTTTTCGTCTTCGGATCCATCGGGGGGTTCCCGCCGGGGGGATCGTTTCAGGTCGGCGACGGGGACGTCCAGGTCGGGCCGGTCGGGGGCGACCGTGCCCCCGACGGCTGGGTGGTCGGGGACTGGTCCGGTCCCTTCGCTTCGGCGGATCCGGGCGGCGTGACCTTGGGCGACTTCGAAGCGGCGTTGTGGTTCGTCCTCGCCATCGTCGCGATCGGCCTCGTGCTCGGGCTCCTGTACCTGTTCGTCGGGTCGATCATGGAGTTCGTTTTCTACGAGGCGCTCCGGTCGGAACGGGTGTCGGTCCGGGAGTACGCCGGGGACCACCTCGGCCTGGGCGTCAGCCTGTTCGCCTTCCGGGTCGTCCTCGGGTTGCTGGCCGTCGTGCTCGTCGGCGGGGCCATCGCGCTGGTCTTCTTTTCGGCGCTCTCCGGGCCGGTCACCGTCGTCGCGGCCCTGCTGATCCTCGCGCCGCTGTTCTTCCTCCTCGGCATTCTCGGGTACCTGGTGAACCTCTTCACGACGGAGTTCGTCGCGCCGATCATGCTCCTCGAGGACCGTGGCGTGTTGTCGGGCTGGCGCCGCTTCTGGGGTGTCCTCCGGGGCGACTGGGGCGAGTTCCTGATCTACGCCCTGATCCGGTTCGGCCTGAACCTGGCCGCGGGGCTCGTCCTCGGCATCCTCGTCGGGTTCGTCGCGGTGCTCCTGGCGATCCCTTTCGGCGGAATCGGGGTTCTGCTCTGGATCGGTCTGGGCGATCCGACGACGATCGGGACCGGGGTCCTGGTCGTCATCGGCCTGCTGGCGCTCCTGTACGCCCTGGTGGTCGCCATCGCCGCGGCGCTCGTCGCCGTCCCCGTGATCACCTACCTGCGGTACTTCGCCCTGCTGGTGCTTGGCGACGCCGACGAGACGGTCGACCTGATACCCGACCGGCGGGCGGGGATCCGGTCGGGCGGAACTGGATCGACTGCCGACTGATTTCGCTCGGTCGACGCGGCCACGACCGGGATTTCACTTTCGCTTTCGGGCCACCCTTTACGGTCGGTGGGGTCGAATCGCCCCACATGAGCCAGACGACCCTCGACGACGACGAACTGTTCGGGGAGGCCGCCAGCGAAATGCGCGAGGACGTCGAGTCCTCGCTCGCCGCGGCCCGCGAGTCCCTGCCCGACGCCGACGCCGTCTGGGAGGCCGATGCCGAGAACATCCT
>JBLGCL010000164.1:0-6553 GCA_047617305.1 Natronomonas sp. | reverse complement strand
GCGAGGTCGTGGGCGATCACCTCCGTGTCGCCGTCCGAGGTGAAGGCGTGGCCCCTGGCGGCCAGTTCCTCGCGTATCTCGTCGGCGTTGACGAGGTTGCCGTTGTGCGACAGCGCCAGCGATCCGCTCCGGAACGAGACGGTGAACGGCTGGGCGCTGGCACGGTCGACGCTGCCGGCGGTCGGGTAGCGCACGTGGCCGATCCCGGCCGACCCGTTCAGGGTCCCCAGGTCGTCCCCGTCGAAGGCGTCCCCGACGAGGCCCATCTCGACGTGGGCGTGCTGCTGGAACCCGTCGTGGGTGACGATCCCGGCCGATTCCTGCCCGCGGTGCTGGAGGGCGTAGAGCGAATAGTAGAGCGGCCGTGCGACGTCACGGTCCGCCAGCGAGACCCCCACGACGCCACACTTCTCGGTTGGCCCGTCCCGGACGTTGTCGTCCCGCCCGTGAGTCATGCTTGCGAGGTGTGGTGCGAACCGGGATAAATCCCGTGATTGTGGCCTTAATTGGCCCAAGGTCTGCAGTTTTTATCCACAATCGTGGATAGACCGGGGGGGAGGCCCGTCGGCTTCCCGGCGGGAACGCTGTCGGTTGTCAATCCGTGGCGGCCCGACAAGAGGCGTCGCTCGACGTGCTGGAACCCGTCAGAACGGCGAGAAGACCCGGTCGGGAACGGCGATCACTCGCCCGCCTTCGACGTCCACTCGTGGTCGCGGCGCTTGGCCGACTCCCCGAACCCGCAACTCGAGCAGACGCCCTTCTTGACGTGGTAGGACTTCTCGCCGCAGCGACGGCACTTCACGTGCGTCGTCGTGTTCTTCTTCCCTTGGCTTGGGGTGCCTGATCCGGTCATGGAGTTATCGAAACGACGTTATCGCCGCGTATAATCGTTGTGTCTTCGACCGGCGTGGGGCCGTCCGGTGCGTCGGTCGGGTGCCGGGCGTCGGCGACCGGTTCGATCACCACGTTCATGTGTTGATCGTACCCGGTGAGGACGCCACGGTAGACCTCGCCGTCCTTCAGCCGAACCGTGACGGTCTCGTCGAGGGATTCCTCGAGCACGTCGAGCGGTCGTGCGCTCATATTCCTACGGGCAAGGCACCCGGACTTAAACGTACCGGGAAGCGGTTCCCCCTGGATCCGTCACGGCAGCGGTTCGTCCTCGAACCACGCCCGCGTGGCCCGCCGGACCCGACGGAGCACCCGCGGGTCGTCGCTCGGGCGGCCGACGCTGACGGCGTCGGCCCCGTGGGACAGGTACTCGTGAACGGACTCGCGGTCCCGAACCTCGTTGTTGGCGATCACGAAGGCGTCGGTCGCCTCGACCACGTCACGGACGACCGGTTCCGAGTCCATCGCGTCCACGTGGATCACGTCCGCGCCGGCGGCGTCGATCCGGCGGGCCGTCGCCGGGAGGTCCACTCCCTCGACCTCCGTTCGCACCTTGACGCTCACCACCGCCCCGGTTTCGGCGGCCACGGAGACGTACTCGCGGAGCCGTTCGGCGTCCCTGAGCAACGCGTGGCCGCTCCCGGCCGCGATCAGTTCCGACTGCCGGCAGTGGGCGTTGATCTCGATGATGGCGTCGTGCTCGCGACAGATCTCCGCGACAGCCCGTACCGGCTCGACCGTCGCGCTCCGGACGTTGATCCCCGCCGTGAGCGAGGTGTCGGCGAGTTCGCCGAGCTGTTCGTCGACGAACGCGAGCGGGTCCGGCGGGAGAAACTCGGTCCGGTCCCGGGCGACGAGTTCCCGGGCGGCCTCGCGGGTATCCCGGTCGATGGCGATCCCGCCGAGGAAGGCCGCGCCGGCGAACGTTGCGGCGGCGCGGGCCCAGTCGGCGTCCGAACGGCCGCTGAGGCTGGCGAGCGCGACCCTTGGCTGGAACATCACCTGACCTCCGCGAGCGCCTCCTCGCAGGCCTCCACGACCCGGGCGGCGTCGTCCGGGTCCTCGATCGTCAGATCGGTGCGAACGGTCGGCGCGCTCATCTCGGTCCCGTCGCGTTCGTCGAGGACGAACGCGTCGGCGAAGGGATAGGCGCTCCGCAACCCGGCCGTGCTCGGCGTCGTCCCGACGGCGTCCATGAGCTTCGAGACTGGACCGGAGAACGGTTCGTCCTCCACGAACGGCGAGACGGCGACCACGGTCGTCTCGCGGAGGTACTCGGGGACGCCCTCCAGCGCCAGCATCGGGCCGATGCTCGTGACGGGGTTCGAGGGACCGACGATCACGTCGTCCTGGAGGGCCTCCAGGACACCGGGGGCGGGATCGGCCGACGACGCCCCGCGAAACTCGACGTTCTCGACCGGCGGTTCGCCCCTGCGGGCGACCCAGAACTCCTGGAAGTGCATCACGCCGTCGCCGGTGTGAATCAGACTGGCGACGGGGTCGTTGCTCATCGGGAGCAGCCCATGTGAGACGCCGAAGGCCTCGGCGAGTCGATCGATCACGTCCGCGAGGGTGTAGCCGCGATCGAGCAGGCTGGTCCTGGTGATGTGCACGGCCCGGTCGCGGTCACCGATCTCCATGAACTCCGCCACGCCCGAGAAGCGACGCCAGGCCGCGAGGTGGCGGCCCTGGGTCTGGTACTCGTCGGGCAGGTACTGCGGTCCTGTCTCGAGGTCGGCCGCGTCCGCCACGTCGTACAGGGCGGTGTGCGTCCCGGTGGAATCGCCCTCGATCCCCCACCAGCGGTCCCGGTCGAGGACGTCACCGCCCCGGTAGAGAAAGGTATCGACGTCGGGGCAGACCATCAGCCCGCCGATCTCGATGTCGTCTCCGGTGTTGACGACGACGGTCGTTTCCTCGGGCGAATACGCGGCCGACGCGCCATCGAGGAGCTTCGGGGTCCCGGTGCCCCCGGACAGGAACGTGACCATACCTGCGTCATTCAGAGCGGGAGAAGTAATCCCTTCCGGCTGGACCCGACGACTTGGCTGCGCCGAACGGTCACGCTCTCGCGGGAGTCGGCCAGTCGACGAAACTGCCCCGGAACAGCGTCCCGCGCTGGGCGCGGTCCACCGCCTCCTCGAAGTCCGCCCCGTCCTCGATCTCCCGGCGAACCCGGTCGAGTTTCCACCGCCCCGGGGTCCGTCGATGCGTGGCCCGGTAGCGAAGGGGCTGGAGGTACTCCTTCGCCGTCGACTCGGACAGACCGCGCGCCCGCAAGCCGTCCATCGCTGCCGCGAACAGGTCGTCGTAGATCTCGTCGGTCCGGCTGGTTTCGGTTCCCCCCGCCGTTATCCAGACCAGTTCCGCGTCCAGGCCGTCGCGGACCGCCGCGTAGAAGTTGTCGTGGGCCACCTGCCAGTCGAGCCGGGCCACCGGGTGATCGGCGGTCGCCATGTGCCGGAGCAAGCCGGCGAACGCCGCCTGGAAGGCGACCGTGTCCCGAACCGTCGGCTGGGCCGGGAGCGGCCGGAACTCGACGCGGGCGTTCGCCTCGGACGGGGTCGCCCCCCTTGAAAACCGGTCGGACCCAGCGCCAGTACGTGCCCCGTTTGTGTCCGAGGTGGGCGAACCGGTGGTCGAACGTCCCGTCGTGCACCGCGGACTTGAGTTCCTCGGCCTCCGCCCGAACTCGCCGCTGGAACTCCTCGACGCCGATGTCGAGCGACGCCGCCGTCGCCGTGGCGATGTCGTCGACTGGCATCCTTGATCGTGAATCGTGAGCCATCCGCCTTGAATTTTTCAGGGGCCAGCGGTCCCGCGTACCGGCGCCGGTTCAGACGCCCCAGAACAGGGCGATGGCTCCGGTCGTCACGAGCGCGAGCAACAGCTGGAGCGGCGAACCGATACCCCTCGGGGCTGTACACCATCAGGTTCGTCTGGTAGCCGACTGGCGTCACGAACGCCGTCGAGGCGGCGAAGATCACGCCGCGGAGGAACGCGAACTCGTTGGCCCCGATCCGTACCGCCGCGTCGACGGCGATTGGAAGCCGGAGCACGACGCTCGCGATCGGCGTGATGAGGTTCGCGAGGAGGCCCGTCAGCAGGTAGAACAGGAGTAGCACGCCGATCGCGGGGAGTGCACCCGCGGTCGAGACGATCGTCCCGGCGAGAAACTCGGCACCGCCGGTTCGCTGGATGGCGGTTTCCAGCGGGATGACGCCTGCCAACAGAAAAACCACTTCCCAGCTCACCGCGTCGTAGGCCTCGCTCGGGCGAAGGATGACCGTCACGACGATGGCGGCGACGCCGCCGAGGGCGGCGATCACGATCAGGGACGGCTTAAGCGTTCGGCCGACCGAGGGTAGATCCGAGCGGCGGAGCTTCCTCGGGCACCACCGACCCCATATACTATTTCTTTGTGGATAATTTCTGACAGGTTATAATTTTGGTCCGGTGACGGATTCGGCCAAAGGATTATTTACTCGGTCTCTAGATATGGGAACGGGCATGGCTGGCCGGCTCGAAACGGGGATCGACGTACTCGATCGCAAGCTTAACGGCGGCATCCCGCCGGGGCGAATCATCGCGCTGTCCGCATCGCCGGCCAGCCAGTCGGAACTCCTCCTCTACGAACTGACAGACGCGCGGGGATCGCTGTACCTCACGACCCGACGGTCCGACCAGGCGGTCCGGGACGCCATCGAGAGCACCAACGCTCCGGTCGGCAGTCCGACCGTCAGGGACATCGGCGGCAACGAACCCCTGGACCAGGCCAACCGGCTCATTCGCGCGCTGCCGGAGGGCGCTAACCTCATCGTCGACCCGGCCGACCCGCTCGAGACCCGGGAACCGAGCCGGTACCAGAACTTCCTGAACGACCTCCAGACCCACATGGTCAACACCGGGAGCGTCGCCTTCCTGCACTGTCTCGACGGCGCCAACGACCCGCCGCAGAACCGGAATACGACGCTCCACATGGCCGACGTCGTGTTCGACCTCGAGACGGAAGTCCGCGGGACCGAGATCGAGAACCGGCTCTCCATTCCGAAGTTCCGCGGCGGAACGGCGCTCACCGAAACGATCAAGCTGGAACTGGCGGACACCGTCGCCGTCGACACGAGCCGCGACATCGCGTGATGACCGCCCCCAAAGAACTCGTCGCTTTCTGATAAATAACCATTCGTGGCTGACTGTAACACGGTCACGAAACCCATGTTTACCAATTTAAACAAATTTTCAATACTTTCCCGGTATTGTAGAGCGTAGATCGAAACGATGCCTGGGTCACGGGAGGCCGTCCAGTCAAGGGAAAAGGCGAAAGAACTCGCGGCGTTCCAGGAGAGCACCGAGGAACTCCTGGGGGAAGCGGCCGAGCTGCAACAGTTCTTCGGGTTCGTCGAAAACGCGGAGGAGACCGACGCCCTCGACAACAAAACGAAGGAACTCATGTCGCTCGCGATCGGCGTCGTCCTCCGGTGTGGCCACTGCATTCTGTGGCACGTCGACGCTGCCCTCGAGGCCGGTGCCACGTACGACGAGATCATCGACGCGCTGAAAGTCGCCGTGGTGATGGGTGGCGGTCCCGCTCAGGTTTACGCGGTCGAAGCCTACGAGACACTGCAGGCACTCGAGGCGGAGCACGAGTAACGCCGCGATCAGCCGCGAAGAATCACCGCCGATCGAAGGGCGCAGATCGGGGATCGCGCCGGAGCCCATCGGCCCCGACGGAATCGACGGCCCAGGTGCTGTCACCGATTTTTGAAACGAGAAGCGACGAGGGCGACTCGAACTGCCGGTACCGCAGTTACTCCCCGACGTCCTCTTCGAGTTCCTCGACGATCTCGTCGGCGTCCACGTCGGCGTCCTCGAGGGCCTCCTCGACGTCGCCGCCGCCCGTGCCGCCCATCATGCCGCCCATGCCGCCCATCATGCCGCCGCTGCCGTCGATGGTCTCCTGGACGATGACCCGGTCGAGACCGATCTTGTCCATGATGTCCTGGGCGATCTGCTGCTTGGAGAACATCCACTGCTGGTTCATCGAGAGTTGCGGCGTCGCCTCGATGTAGAGGGTCTCCTTCTCGACCGTGACGGTCTCGTACTCGGGTTCGGCCGACTCCACGTCTTCCTCTTCGTCCGCCTCGGCCTCGGCTGCCTCGTCCGCCTCGGGCTCGACCAGCTGTTCCTCCTCGACCTCGTCGGTCTCGATCCACATCTCGAGGTCCTCCTCGAGGTACATCCGGAAGAGGCCCTTCGCTCGGTCGAGGCGATCCTCGACCTCGTCGACGATCTCGTACTCGTACTCGATGTCTTCCCCGGCGAGCGGGTGGTTGAAGTCGACCCGGGCACGCCCGCCGATGACGGTTTCGACGTACCCCTGTTCGCCGTCGACCTGCACCTGGGCGCCCGGATAGCGGTCGTCCTCGTCGATCTTCTCCGCGCTCACGGTGCGGACCTTCTCGTTGTCGTACTCGCCGAAGGCCTCCCCGCCCGGAACGACGACGCTGTCGCTCTCGCCGACCTCGCGGCCGATGACGTCCTCCTCGACGGCCTCGAACAGGTGGCTCTCGCCCAGGATGACCGTCCGGGGCTCGAACTCCCTATCCTGGTCGTCGACCCCCTCCTCCTCGGCGACCTCGGCGTCGGTCGTGTCGACGAGGGT
>JBLGCL010000163.1:0-6616 GCA_047617305.1 Natronomonas sp. | reverse complement strand
CTTTTCGCAGGGTGTGTCGGGGACGGAAGCTCGGAGACGACGCCCGACTCCGGTGACAATGAGACGACTCCTCCGACGGAGACCGAGACGACGGCGGAGGCCGGAACGACGACCACGAACGAGACGTACTCGGTTTCCATGGAGCCGATGGGAGAGGTCACGTTCGAGTCGGTTCCCGAGCGGTGGATGGCGTACTTCAGCAACTACGGCGACATGGCCATCGCGCTGGGGCAACTCGACGGGTTGCAGGGCCTCCTTTTCACGGAGAACTGGCCGCTCGCGTTCTACGAACACCTGCCGGACGTGAACGTTTCGTTCGACGGCGTTCCCCAACTCATGGGCGAGAACGGCCTCGACAAGGAGGTCTTCTACGAGATCAACAGCGACGTCCACCTCATGGACCCGAACTTCATCAGCCTCCTCGCCGACGACTGGAAACCGAAGGACTACGAGGAGATTAGGAACAACGTCGGGCCCATCGTCGGCAATTCGATCCGACGACGGAACGAGGACTGGCACGACTATCCGTATTACTCGCTGTACGAGGCGTTCGAGGAGATCGCCACAGTCTTCCAGGAACGAGAGCGATACGAGGCGCTCAAGGGGGTTCACGACGAACTGATCTCGGACATTCAGTCGAGGCTCCCGCCGAAGGAGGAGCGGCCGACCGTCGGACTCCTCTCCGTCAATTCGAACTTCGAGAAGGGATCGTTCTACGCCTACCCGGTCCACGACGGGAACGGTCACAAGCAGTACCGCGACCTCCGGATGCGCGGGGCGTTCGACGACGTCATCGAGGGCAGTTGGGGAGAGTGGGACTACGAACAGATCCTCGAAGTCGATCCCGACGCACTGGTGTTCCAGTACGGCTTCTCGCACGTCTCGACCGAGGCGTTCGAGCGCCGGATGGACGCGATGCGCGAGGACCCCGTCGGAAAGCAACTCACTGCCGTCCGGAACGACCGACTGTACCGGGGCGGCACCTCCTATCAGGGACCAGTGATCAACCTCTTCCAGACCGAGGCGGCGGCCAAGCAGTTCTACCCCGAAAGGTTCGGCGAGTGGAAGGGGCTCGAGACGCTGGCCAGCGAGGACGAACGGCTGTTCGACTACCAGCGGGTTGCGGACATCATCAACGGAGACCTCTACCGATGACCGACCACGACACTCACGACACGATCGAAGCACCGACGCGACGCGACCTGGTCAAGTACGGCGGGGCAGTCCTCGGCGGGAGCCTGTTCGCTGGCTGTGCCGGGCTCTCCGGTACGGGCGGGTCCGAACCGACCGAAACGGAGACGGCCACACCGACGGAGACGACGACATCGGCGGAACAGTCCACGCAGACGAAGACGAATACGACCACGACGACCGAGGAGTCGTCCTATACCGTGTCGATGGCACCCGTCGGCGACGTCTCCTTCGAGAGCGTGCCCGAGACGTGGGTCGCCAACAACGGCAGTTGGGCGGACATGGGGGTCGCACTCGGACTCGAACCGCCGAAGGGCGTCTGGCTCGCTTCGCGGTACCACACCGACTACTACGAGTCGATCCCGGGCGTCTCCGTGGACAAGAGCGGCATGGTCTCGCTCTACCAGGACGGCGTCAGCAAGGAGGTGTTCTACGAACTCGACGGCGACGTCCACGTCATGGACCCCAACTTCCTGATGAACCGGTTCAAGGGATGGGAGAAGTCGGACGTCGACGAGATCCGGCAGAACCAGGCGCCGTTCTTCGGCAACTGCATCTACGCCCAGCACTACCCCTGGCACTCGGACTATCGCTACTACACGCTGTACGAGGCCTTCGAGAAGCTCGCGACGGTGTTCCAGCGCACCGACCGCTACGAGGCGTTCACAGAGATTCACGACGAGTTCGAGCGGAACCTCGCACCGGTCGTGCCGAACACTGGGAACCGACCGGCGGTCGCCGTCCTCTGGGGCGTCGGCAACGAACCCGAGCAGTTCTACCCCTACATCATCGGCGAGGGGACCGGGTTCAAGCACCTGCGGCAACTCGGCGTCCGCGACGCCCTGGCCGCGACCGACATCAAGGACTTCCACGGGAGCCGCGCCGCGATCGACCTCGAAACGCTGCTGGAGGTCGATCCCGAGGTGCTCATGCTCCGTGGGTACGAGGCGATGTCGAAGAGCGAGTTCCGGAACACGGTCGTCGCGTTCCTCGAAAACCACGGCACGGCGAGGGCGCTCACGGCCGTCCAGAACGGGGACGTCTACCGCGCCGGCGGCCTCTACCAGGGCCCGATCACGTACATGGTGCTGACCGAGCGAACGGCCGGTCAGCTGTACGGGTTCGATGGCGAACTGTTCGACCGCCAGCGCGTCGCGGACGTCGTGAACGGGAACATCTAACATGAACGATTCGAGTCCGGGTGACGGTGAAGCCGACCACGACGTCGTCATCGTCGGCGGCGGTCCAGCGGGGTGTTCGGCGGGCGTCTTCACGGCCCGGTACGGGCTCGACACGGTCGTCTTCGACAAGGGGAACGCGGCCCTGCGGCGGTGCGCCTACCTGGAGAACTACCTCGGCTTTCCCGCCGGTATCGACGTCGACGTCTTCCACGAGTTGATGCACGCCCACGTCCGGGAGGCGGGCGGTGAGATGGTCCCGGAGCGGGTCGTCTCCGTCGAGCGCGAGGACGAGGACGCGGACTCGCCCTTCGTCGTCGAGACGGGGTCGGACCGACGGTGTACGGCCGAGTACGTGGTGGCCGCGGCGTGGTACGACGGCTCCTACCTCCGCTCGCTCGGCGACGACGCCATGTTCGAGGAACACGAGCACCACGGCGAAGTCGAGGAGCGCTTCGACCCGGACTACCCGGACGAGGACGGACGGACGCCCGTCGCGGGCTTGTACGTCGCGTCGCCCGCCGGCGCCCGGAGCGCCCAGGCCATCGTGGCCGCCGGAAACGGGGCTCACGTCGCTCGATGCCTGCTGGAGGACCGGCGAACCGAACGCGGGTACTCGGGTGGCGTCGCCCCGCACTACGATTGGCTCAGACCGGACGCCGAATTCTCGGGCGAGTGGGCGGATCGCGGCCGCTGGCGCGAGTGGTTCCACGACGAGATCGAGGACGCCGACCTGGACGAGGACCGCCTGGAAGCGTTGCGGGAGCAGTACGTCGACCGCGCGTTCGAAACCCGCCGCTCGGCGGACGAGATCGACGCGGCGGCCGAACGGGGGCTTCGGCGGCTCGTGGACGTGATCGGGCCCGATCGGGTCCTCGACGCGATCGACGACGCGGAGATTCGGGCGTACGCGAGCAACGCGGGTGAGCCGAACGATGAGTGAGAAGTCGGAAACGAAACCCTCCAGTCGGTTCGCGCCCTCCCTGGGCATCGATTGGATCGACCGGTCACTGATCGCGCTCTGTCTCGGGAGCGTCGCGGTCGTCTTCGGCGCGACGCTCGTGCAGGTGAGCTTCGGCGCGTACTCGATGCCGCTTCTCGATGCCTGGCGGGCCGTCTTCAATCCGGAGGTCCTGTTCAGCAAAGCGGCGTGGGCGGCGTTCCTGTTCGGCGCCGAGCTCCCGCAGATGGCCGAGGGGAGCCTCATCGTCTGGAACATCCGGCTGCCACGAGTGTTCGTCGCTATCCTGGTCGGGATGAACCTCGCGGTGTCGGGCGCCATCTTTCAGGCGATCACTCGCAACGAACTCGCCAGCCCGTTCATCCTGGGCGTTTCCTCGGGGGCCGGGCTGACGATCCTGCTCGTCCTCGTCGTCTTCTCGGGCGCGACGCTCGCGATCCCCCTCGTCGTCGGAACCGTCGTCGTGGGCGTGTCGTCGCTCCTTCCGGTGTTCGCTGCGCTGGGTGGGACCGTCGCGTTCCTGATCGTGTACGCCATCGCGTGGAAGGGCGGGACGTCGCCGGTTCGGCTCGTGCTGGCCGGCGTCATCGTCGGGACCGTGTTCCAGTCGATGCAGACGGCCCTGTTCTTCTTCGCGGACAGCGTCGCGGTCGTCCAGTCGGCCATCGCTTGGACGACCGGTTCGTTGACCGGGACGGACTGGGAGCAGGTTCGGATGGCGTTGCCCTGGACCGTCGTGGCGATGGCCCTGGCGCTGCTCAGCTCCCGGCAGTTGAACGTGCTCCTGCTCGGCGAGGAAACGGCGAAGTCGCTCGGGATGAGCGTCGAGAAGGTCCGCTTCGCGCTGTCGGGCGTGGCCGTCCTTGCGGCGGCCGCGAGCATCGCCGTCGCCGGTATCGTCGGGTTCGTCGGGCTCATCGTCCCGCACATGGTCCGCAACGTCGTCGGCAGCGACTACAAGCAGTTGATCGTCGGCTGCATGTTCGCCGGGCCGGCCCTGATGGTCGTCGCCGACGTCGGCGCTCGCCTCGGCTTGCAGGTGCTGACGGGGTCGATGGGCCAGGTGCCGGTCGGCATCGTCACCGGACTGGTCGGTGGCCCCTACTTCCTCTACCTGATGCGGAAACAGGAGCGGATGGGTGAGATATAATGACTGACGACGGAACCGAACGCCCGGATGGCGGCGTCAGCGTTTCACCGTCGGTAGAGACGGGTCCTCCCCACGGGGAAGCCGCCGACGAGGGATCGAACGACACGGAGGCTGCCAGCGAGCTCAGGGGCGAGGAGTTGGTCATCGGCTACTCGTCGACGGACGAGCCGGTCATCGAGGGCGAGTCGATCCGGGTGCCACCTGGCGAGGTGACGGCCCTCGTGGGGCCGAACGGCAGCGGAAAGAGCACGCTGTTGAAGGGGCTGGCCGATCAGCTCGCGCTGGACGACGGCACCGTCCTCGTCGACGGGGAAGCAGTCCACGACCTGAGCACGAAGGAACTCGCCCGCAGGCTCGGGCTGCTCTCCCAGCACAACGTCGCCCCGGACAGCATCACCGTCGACAAGCTGGTCGGTCACGGGCGGTATCCCCATCGCGGTTTCTTCGAGTCCGTGTCCGAGGAAGACGAGCGAGCGATCGACCGGGCGATCTCGCTGACCGGGGTCGAGCACCTGCGCCACCGGGAGGTCGGGAGCCTCAGCGGCGGCCAGAAACAGCTGGTCTGGATCGCCATGGTGTTGGCCCAGGAGACCGACGTGTTGCTGCTCGACGAACCGACCACGTTCCTCGACCTGCACCACCAGCTCGAGGTGATGGACGTCGTCGAAACGCTGCGCGACGAGAGCGACATCACGATCGTCCTCGTGCTCCACGACATCGACCAGGCGGCGCGGCACGCCGACCACATGGTCGCGCTCAAGGACGGCAGGATCCACCAGCAGGGGCCGCCCGAAGCGGTCGTTACGGAGGACGTGCTCGCCGACGTGTTCAGGATCGACGCCGACGTCGAGGTGACCGAGCGCGGGCCGCGAATCGAGCCCCTCCGTGCCCATCACGAGGACGAGGTGTAAGCAAGCGAAGTCTGATGTCCGGAGGGGCTCACGACCGGGGGCGGCATTTTAGCTCGATCCGTCCCGATCGGACCGATCGTCAGACTTCCGTCTCCGAGTTCTCGGCCCCTGGATCGGGCTCGTCGTCCACTTCCATCCCGTTCAGTTTCGCGTTGATCGCCTCGCTGTGCTGGTGGACCGGATCGACGTGGACGGCCACGCGCTCGAACTCGTGACGCTCGGAGAGACCGTTCAGCGCGCGGTAGGCGGCCGTGGTGAGGACCTCGCCCTGCGGGCAGAACGCGGTCGTCGGCGTGAACTCGGCGTGGAGGACGTCGTCATCCACGGCGTACCGGAACCCGGCGTCGGGGTGGCGCGGATCGAGGTTGAGTTTCGCCAGGTTGTACCCGAAGGTGCTGTCGTACACCCCCCGTTCCTCGAACACGTCCCTTACCATCCGGTGGACATCGACGTGGTCCTGGCCGTCGAGAACCTCGTACTCCGAAAGATGCGGTCCGGGATCGGGCAGGTGCGCCGGAACGAACTCGTCGTACTCGTCGAAGTCCGGTTCGTCCGACGTACTCCGGGTGAAGGGGTTCGGCATCGTTCTTCCGTTGGGGCTCCGACGGCGTGGCAGCAACGCCGAACAAGTTCGGGAGGTCTGTCGTCCGACCTCGATCGACCGTCGACCCGTTCTCCCCACGGTTTCGAAGATGTTCGGGGTAACCGACGTTGCCGGTGGACCCAGAGGTCTGTGGTAACACATGACAGTATCAGCCACGGCCGAATCGACCGGGGGTTGTACAGGTGATCGATCATGCGACCACGGCGGGTGTCCACCCGACCGCTGCGGGGGTGGCGTCGGATGACCCTCTCGCGCCGGGACTTCGCGAAACTCGCGGGCACCGGCGCAATCGGCGCGCTCGTCGGCGGGTCCTGGGCCGCGACGAACGCGATCGACCCCGTCACGCAGGTCGACAACCCCCTGCAGTCGTACCCGAACCGGGACTGGGAGTCGGTCTACCGCGACCTCTATTCCTACGACGACGTGGACTGGACCGTCTGTCACCCGAACTGCACGCAGTCCTGCGCGCTCAACTTCTACCTGAAAAACGGGGTTCCGATCCGGGCCGAGCAGGTCTACCACAACGAGGACGCCAGCGTCGGCCCGAGCGGGTACGAGGACGCCGGCGTCAGCGCGAACTGGAACCCGCGAGGCTGCATGAAGGGGCTGACCGTCCACCGG
>JBLGCL010000162.1:0-6748 GCA_047617305.1 Natronomonas sp. | reverse complement strand
ACCACCCGGACTATCCCGGCGCGACGTACGAGGAACTCCGGGAGAACCTCGATCCGGATCGCCCCACGATCGGGGTCTGGTTCTACGAGTCCCACTGGACGAACGAGAATAGCCGGTACGTGGACGCTCTCGTTCGGGCGATCGAGGCCCACGGGGCGAACGCCCTGCCGGTGTTCTGCGATCCAGTCGCCGACGAACCGGGGCGACGGGACGCCGAGTGGATCGCCCGCAACTGGTTCGCCGGCGGTGCAAGCGAGGACTCGTCGGCGGACGCCGCCGAACCCGTCGTCGACGCGGTCGTGAGCGGCTTCGTGTTCGCGCTCTCGATGGAGGAACGCGGCCGCGGGGCGGACGACGAGGGTGAGACCCCGGAACGGCACTTCCTCGAGGAACTCGGGGTCCCGGTCCTCGGGGTCGCGACGACGACCCGCTCCCGCGAGGCGTACCGCCAGGCCGACGCCGGGCTGAAGGGCTTCGAACTCGCGCTCTCGGTCGCGCTGCCGGAGTTCGACGGCGTCGTCGTCACCCACCCGGTGAGCGGAAAGGAACCCGTTCCGGGCGGCCCCGACGTCGGGACCGCCCCCGAGCAACACCGGCCGATCGAGGACCGCGTCGATCACGTCGCCCGGCTAGCGATCAACTGGGCCCGCCTGCGCCACCGCCCGAACGAGGACAAGCGGGTGGCGGTCGTCCTCCACAACTACCCGCCGAGCGACGACGGGATCGGGACGGCCTTCGGCCTCGACACGCCCGCCAGCCTGGTCGCGCTCCTCGACGAACTCGCCGACCGGGGCTACGCCGTCGGCGACTACCCCGACGACGGCGACGCGGTGATCGAATCGCTCGTGGAGCAACTCACGCTCGACGGGCGGTGGGTCGCCCCCGGAGACGCCCGCGAGCGCAGCGTCGACGTGGTCGAACCCGGACAGTACGCAGAGTGGTTCGAGGGTCTGGACCCGGAATTCCGCGAGGCCGTCCTCGAGGAGTGGGGCGATCCTCCCGAGCGCCCGATCGCGGTTCCGGGCGTCGAGTTCGGGAACGTCCTCGTGACGGTCCAGCCCCCGCGCGGGTTCGCCGTCGATCCCTCGAAGGTCTACCACGACTCCGCGCTCCAGCCGCCCCACGAGTACGTCGCGGTCTATCGCTGGCTCCGCGAGGCGTACGGGGCGGACGCGGTCGTCCACCTCGGGACCCACGGCAGCCTGGAGTGGCTCCCGGGCAAGACGGTCGGGCTGGACGCCGCGAGCGCGCCGGACGCGCTCGTCGACGACCTGCCGAACGTCTACCCCTACGTGATCAACAATCCGGGCGAGGGCGCGCAGGCCAAGCGCCGGTCCTACGCCGCCGTCGTCGACCACCTCACGCCGGTCCTGCGCGAGGCCGGGACCTACGACGACCTGGCCGACCTCGAGGAACTGGTCCGGACGTTCCGGGAGGCGGGTCGCGGCGGGACCCCCGACACGGGTGGGGCGGAGGACGCCACTCGTCTCGGCGAAACCCTCCGCGAGCGGGTCCGCGACCTCGACCTCGCGCCCGAACTCGGGATCGACGACCTCGACGCGATCGACGACGAGAATCTGTCCGAGCGACTCCACGAGTACCTCACCGACCTCAAGACGACGCAGGTCCGCATGGGCCTGCACACCCTGGGAAAGCCACCGGAGGAAGAGCGCCTCGTCCACTACCTCGCCGCACTCACCCGGCTCCCGAACCCTGGCGCGCCGAGCCTCCGCGAGAGCGTCGCCGGGGTGCTGGGCGTCGAGTACGACCGCCTCGTCGAGTCGCCCGGAGCCTACAACGAGACGGTCGACGGCTACCTCGCCGACGTCGCGGACGTCGTGACCGAGACGAGCCGCGAGCTCCTCGCGACGCTGGCCGAGCGCGACTTCGCGGTCGACGATGAATTCGTCGACGATCTCGTCGCGTCGGTCGACCCTCTCGGGGACGCCGAACCGGTTCCCGGGGCACGGGACGACCTCCGTAACGTCCTGCGATTCGTCTGCGAGGAGGCGGTCCCTCGGGTTCGCGGGGCGACCACTGAAGTCCCTCGCGTCGCCGACGCGCTGGCCGGCGAGTACGTCCCGCCGGGCGGCAGCGGCGCGCCGACCCGCGGGGGCGTCGACCTCCTGCCGACCGGGCGGAACTTCTACACGCTGGACCCGCGGAAGGTGCCCGCCCGGTCGGCGTGGCGGGTCGGCCGGGAGGTCGCCGAATCCCTGCTGGAGCGCCATCGCGAGAAGGCGGGCGAGTACCCCGAGTCCGTCGGCGTCGTCGCCTGGGGCACGCCCACGGTCCGGACCCGAGGCGAGACCGTCGCCCAGGCCCTCGCACTCCTAGGGGTCGAACCGGTCTGGTCCGAGGCCGGTCGAGTCGAGGGCGCCGAGCCGATTCCCCTCGACGAACTCGGCCGCCCCCGGATCGACGTGACGACGCGCGTCTCCGGGCTGTTCCGGGACGCCCTTCCACAGGCGGCGGCCGTGATCGACGAGGCAGTATCGACGGTCGCGGACCTGGACGAGCCCCACGACCGCAACTTCGTGAAGAAACACGTCGATCGGGACGCCGACCGTCGTCGGCGAGAGGACGGCCTGGACCCGGACGCGGCCCGCGAGGCCGCAACGCGCCGGGTGTTCACGACCCGTCCGGGCGGGTACGGCGCGGGCACGAACAAGGCCGTCACCGAAGGCAACTGGGAGGATCGATCGGACCTGGCCGAGGCGTACCTCCAGTGGGGCGGGTACGCGATGGACGCCGATGGGCCGGTGGAGCAGGCTCGCGACGCCTTCGAGCAGCGGCTCGCCGACGTCGACGCGACGGTAAAACTCGAGGACACCGCCGAGCAGGACGAGTTCGACAGTTCCGACTGGTACGCCTTCCACGGCGGGCTCCGGGCCGCCGTCGAGGAGTGTGCTGGCGAAGCGCCGGCCTCCTACGTCGGCGACGCGACCGACCCCGACCGGACGACCGTCTACACGAACGCGGAGAAAGTCAGGAAGACGATGCGTACGAGAGTACTCAACCCCGACTGGCTGGACAGCATGGACGACCACGGCTACAAGGGCGCCGGCGACCTCGCGACGACGGTCCAGATCGCCCTCGGCTGGGACGCGACCGCCGGCGTCGTCGGCGACGCGCTCTGGGAGGACGTCGCCGATGCCTACGCTTTCGACGAGGAGCGGCAGGACTGGCTTCGGGACGTCAACCCCTGGGCGCTCGAGAGCATCGCCGACACGCTCCTGGAGGCCATCGACCGCGACCTCTGGGAGGCGGACGAGGAGACCAGGGATCGCCTCCGCGACCTTCGACTGGAAGTCGAGGGCGACCTGGAGGCGAGAGCGAGCGCCGATGGGCCGGGAAGTGAGAGTCGATGAGCGAGGGTGCCGAAGGCGACCAGCGCGAATCTCCCGAACCCGACGCGTACGCCGACCTCGGCGCGACCACCGAGGCCGCGATGGCGGTGGCCGAAACAAGCCTCGACCGGGTGCGTGAACTCGTTCCGGGCAATACCCTGGAAGATCGCCTCCGCCGGAAGGCCGTCCACGCCACCGGCGATCCCGAGTTCCAGCACTTGATGCGATTCGAGGGCGATCCGGCCGTCGCCGGTGCCCGGGCCGTTCGCGACGACGGACCGATCGTGACCGACGTGACGATGCCTCGGCAGGGGATCACCGACCGGGGGCACGACTGCGAGAAACACACGGCGGTCGGCCGGGGCGACGCCCTCGCGGAGCGGACGGGCATGACCCGGACTGCCGCCGGCGTCCTGGAACTCGATCGGCGAGGGGTCTACGACGACGCGATCGCGGTCGTCGGGAACGCGCCGACGGCGGCCCTCGCGCTCGCGGACTGCATCGAGGACGGCACCCGGCCCGCGGTCGTCGTCGCGACGCCGGTCGGGTTCGTGAAGGCCGCCGAGAGCCGAGCGCGACTTCGCGAGGTCGGCGAGGAATACGACGTCCCTACGGTGACGAACGTCGGTCGGCGCGGCGGGAGCGGGCTGGCGGCCGCCCTGGGCAACGAACTGATTCACGTCGCCCGCGACGCCCGGGAGGGGGAGGTGGACCTCGAATGAGCGACGACTACGACCTCGACTCGGGACCGGACCCGGCCACGTTCGCGGCGGCCGAACCGGAGCCGACCGAAACGAACGATCCCATCCATGCCGTCGGGATCGGCCCCGGAAACCTCGAATACCTCACGCCCCGCGGGAAGCGAGCGATCCGCGAGGCTGACGTCGTGGTCGGCTTCGAGTCCGTCGTCGAGTACGTCGCCGAGGTCACCGTCGCGGACCTGCTGACCTGCGGGTACGCCGACGAGGGCGAGGTCCTCGCGGCGTTCGCCGACCGCGTCGCCGACGGCGAGCGCGGGACGGCCGTCCTGATGGGCGACCCGAACCACTCCGGCTACCAGTTCGTCGGCAAGGTCCAGCGAGCGGTCGACCGACCGGTCCGGGTCGTCCCGGGCATTTCCGCGCTCCAGGTCGCCGCCAGTCGCGCCCGGACGCCGATGGAGGCGACGACGTTCGTCACGCTGCACAAGAGCGGCGACCTCGACTCCGACCTCGACCGCCTCGCCCGTGACGTCGGGGACCGCCACCTGCTGGTCCTCCCCCGACCGTTCGACTGGATGCCCGGCGACGTGGCCGCGTTCTTGCTGGAGCGCGGTGGCAAACCCGACCAGGAAGCGCTGGTCCTCGAACGCCTCACGCACGACGACGAGTCGATCACGCGCTCGACGCTGGGCGGCCTCGCGGAGCACGCCGGCGGCGACGACCCGGAGGACAGCCCGTTCTCGGACCTGTCGGTGCTGGCGGTGCGAACGAAAGAACCCTGATCAGTTCTCGATCGTTTCGTCCACTACCGCCCACGCGCGTTCACGGGCTCGCTCCGCCTTACCCGCCTCGAGCGCCACCCAGACTTCGTCGCTATCTAGGACGGCCCGGAGCGCGGCCCGCCGGTCCTCGAACAGATGGTTCCGTTCCCGCAACGCCTCCCGCAGGTCGGCCTGGAGGTCGACCATGGGATCGGTCCGGTTCAGGATCGGGTCGATTTCCTGACGGAGGTAGCGACAGACCGCAGGGCTGGCCCCGCCCGTGGAGATGGCGACCGACAGGCGCTCCGACTCGGCGAGGCTCGGCATGACGACGTCCGCGGTCTCGTCCGCACGATTCACCAGGCAGCCGGCGTTCCGTGCGGCGTCGGCGACGGCGTCGTTCAGGGAATGGTCGTCCGTTGCGGCGACCACCAGGAACGCGTCCGCCACCAGATCCGCAGCGTCCTCGGGTTGCACCCGGCGCTCGATGGTCTCGCACGGGATCCCCTCGAACCGATCGTCGAACTCGGGGGCGACGACCGTCACGTCGGCTTCCCGTGCCAGCTTCCGGGCCCGCCGTGCGGCGACGCTCCCCCCGCCGACGATGACGACGGTCCGCCCGTCGAGGTCGTGATAGAGCGGGAGCATCGATCAGGCCGGTTCGAACGGGCAGAGGTCGTCCTCGATCTCGTCGTGCACTTCCAGCACCTCGCCCACGACGGTCGTGGCGGGCGGCTTCACGTCGGCTTCCCGGGTTCGTTCGACGATGTCCTCGAGGGTGCCACTGACGACCGCCTGGCGGGGCCAGGTCGCGCGCTGGACGATCGCTGCCGGGGTGTCGGCAGCGACGCCGTGGTCGCGAAGCGCGCGAACGTTCTCGGCGAGCGTCCGGACGCCCATCAGGATCACGAGGGTCCCGCCGCGGTCGATCTGGCCCGCGATGTCGTCCCAGTCGAGCGAACTGCCGTCCTTCTCGGGCGTCTCGTGGCCCGTGATCACGGTGAACCGCGAGGCGTGTTCGCGGTGGGTCAGCGGGATACCGGCGATCCCGGGCGCGGCCAGCACGCTGGAGACGCCGGGCACCACCTCGAACGCGACGTCGTGGGCCGCGAGGTGCTGGGCCTCCTCGCCGCCGCGCCCGAAGACGAAGGGATCGCCGCCCTTGAGACGGACCACCGCGTCGCCGGCCCTCGCGCGCTCGACGAGCAGGTCGTTGATCGCCGACTGTTCGGTTCGGACCTCGCCGCGCTTGCCGACGTCCAGGACCTCGACGCTCGGCGGGAGGTCCTCGAGGATGGCCTCCCGGAGGAGGGAGTCGTGCAGCACCACGTCGGCCGTCCGGAGGAGTCGCCACGCGCGAACAGTCAGGAGGTCCGGGTCGCCGGGGCCCGCACCGACGAGGTAGACCGTCCCCGGCGCGGCCCGGGATCGCTCCGGAACGTCGTTTGCGCCGCCAGAGCCTGCCGGTCTGCCCTCGCTCATCCCCGTCGACGCGCCCCGGCGTTCGTCGCCATGGCGCCGAAGCGCGAGGCCGGCACCGCCCGTCGAGTCGGACGATCCTCGCCGCCGACCGCCGCCGTCTCCGCCCCCGGGCGAACGCTGGTCGTCCATCGCTAGGAAGCTCAATTTGCAATACCTTCAATTTACTTGAATTGGCTCGCGGTCACGGCGGCTCGAACGCGAACGTGCGGAGGCCGTACTCCTCGGCGATCGCGGGGGACAGCGAGTCCCCGCGGTAGTCGATCCGACCGTCGGCCAGCACCTGCACCCGGTCGGCCACCCGAAGCCCGAACGCGACGTGGTGCGTGGCGACGACGACAGCGATGCCCCGGTCGGTCAGCCGATCGATCAGGTCCGCGATTGCACGACAGCCGTCCCCGTCGAGGCTGGCGGTTGGTTCGTCGAGCAGGACGTAGTCGGGTTCGAGCGCGAGGAC
>JBLGCL010000161.1:0-6786 GCA_047617305.1 Natronomonas sp. | reverse complement strand
GTTCGCGCGGACGTCGACGGGACGACCTACTACGCCGGCAAACCCGCGCTCTTCGAGGACCTCGGGTTCGACCTGTCGCACGCGCACGTCGAGACCGACGGCGGGGCGACGACCGGGCGAACGACCCCGGACGGGGCCGATCGCGACTGCGAGCGCGACGACTGCACCGACCTCGACGACGGGACGATCGCCAGACTCGAAAACGAGGGCAAGACCGTCGTCCTCGTCGGCACCGACCGGGAACTCCTGGGCATCGTCGCCATCGCGGACGCGGTGCGGCCCGAGGCTCGCCGGGCGGTCGACCGACTCCACGACCTCGGCGTCGAGCCCGTGGTGATGCTGACCGGGGACAACGAGGGAACCGCCCGGGTCATCGCCGGCCGGGTCGGCGTCGACGAGTATCGGGGCGAACTCCTCCCGGACGAGAAGGTCGACGCCGTCGAGGCGTTGCAGGCCGAGTACGGCGACGTGGCGATGGTCGGCGACGGCATCAACGACGCGCCCGCCCTGGCGACCGCCGACGTCGGCATCGCCATGGGCGCCGCCGGGACCGACACGGCCATCGAGACGGCCGACGTCGCCCTCATGGCGGACGACCTCACGAAGCTCCCCTACCTCTACGCGCTCTCCAACCGCGCCAACGCCGTCATCCGACAGAACATCTGGTCGAGCCTGGGCGTGAAGGCGCTGCTCGCGCTCGGCGTCCCGCTGGGCTACGTGAGCGTCGCCGTGGCGGTCGTCGTCGGCGACATGGGGATGAGCCTCGGCGTGACCGGGAACGCGCTGCGCCTGTCGCGGCTGAAACCGGAACGGTTCTTCGACGGATCGGCGGACGACTCGGCGGTCGGCGGAGGGGCCGTGGCCGACGCCGCCGACTAATATCCGGACCGTTCTACCGGCGACTACGGGTCTACGGATCGCCTTGATCCGCGAGGTTCCGGATGAAAGCGAAATCGGTAACGGCGGGGTCCATTGAACGAATCAGTACGACCATGATGTCGCTCACCCAGAAAGACGCCGCGATCGGGGTACTCCTCCTGATGAACCCGTTCGCGATCGTCGCCGGGCTGTATGCCGCGGGCCTGCTCGGCCTGCTGCTCGCCGGCGTCTTCTTCGGGCTCTCGGTCGCTGCCGGCGGGAAAAGCGTGCGGCTGTGAGCGGCGGTGGTCAGCGAACCCGGGTGGTGGTCGACCGCTCGCCGATACGATTCACGTGAGGGCTGACAGCCGTGTTCAGTCGTCGGCGGGCGCGGCGCCCGAGCCGCCCTGGGCCTGCTGTTTCGTCCACGCGAGTTTGCCGCCGGCCGTGAGCAGGTCCCGCTCGCGCTCGGAGGCCTCCAGCCGGGCGGTCGCCTCCCACTCGCCGTTCACGCGGATCGTGAACTCCTCCCGGCCCGACGTGACGCCCTCGCGGACGTCGTCGACGACTTCGACGTCGTCGCCCTGGTCGATCCGTTCGTAGGTCTCCTCGTCGACGATCAGCGGCACGAGGCCGAAGTTGAACAGGTTGGCGCGGTGGATTCGTGCAAAGCTCTGCGCGAGGACGCCCTCGACCCCGAGGTACATCGGGCACATCGCGGCGTGTTCGCGCGAGGAGCCCTGGCCGTAGTTCTCGCCGGCGACGAGCCAGCCGCCGTCGGCCTCGGCCGCGCGCTCGGCGAACGTCTCGTCGACGCGCGACAGGGTGAACTCCGAGAGCTTCTCGATGTTCGACCGGTACATCAGGATGTCCTGGGTCGCCGGGATGATGTGGTCGGTCGTGATGTTGTCCCCCATCTTCAGCAGGGCGGGGCCGTCGACGTCGGCGTCGAGCGGGTCCTTCAGCGGGACCTCGCCGATGTTCGGCCCCTTGACGAGTTCGTCGTCGACGGCCTCGTCGGGACCGATGAGGTCGGCCCCGCTGGTGCCGATGTACTCCTCGGGGAGTTCGAAGCCCGGCGCCTCGAGGTCGTCGAGTTCCGCCGCGAGGTCGCGGGGGTCGACGAGTTCGCCCTTTAGCGCCGACGCCGCGGCGACCTCGGGCGAGGAGAGGTAGACGCTGTCGTCCTCCAGCCCCGAGCGGCCCTCGAAGTTGCGGTTGAACGTCCGGACGCTCACGGAGTCGGAGGCCGGCACGTGGCCGATGCCGATGCAGGCCCCGCAGGTGGACTCGGAGAAGTTGACGCCAGCGGCCATCATCTCGGCGGCCCACCCCTCGCGGGCGAGCATCTCGGAGGCCTGCTTGGAGCCGGGCGCGACGACCATCTCGGTGCGCTTGTCGATCTCGCGGCCCTCGAGCATCTTCGCGGCGGGGAGGATGTCCTCGTAGCCGCCGTTGGTACAGGAGCCGATCATGACCTGGTCGACCGACTTGCCGGCCACCTCGCGGACCGGGACGACGTTGTCGGGCATCGACGGCGCGGCGACCAGCGGTTCGAGGTCCGAGAGGTCGACCACGACCTCCTCGTGGTACTCGGCGTCCTCGTCGGGCTGGAGTTCGACGTACTCGTCGCCCCGATCGAGCCGTTCCAGGTAGTCCTTCGTGTTCTCGTCCGTCGGGAAGATGCTCGTCGTCGCCCCGAGTTCCGTGCCCATGTTGGTGATCGTCGTCCGCTCGGGGACGGTGAGCGTCTCGACGCCGGGACCGGTGTACTCGAAGATCTTGCCGACGCCGCCCTTTACGGTGAGTCGTCGCAGCAACTCGAGGATGACGTCCTTGGCGGTCGCCCACGCGGGCAGTTCGCCCTCCAGGCGGACGTTGACGATCTCGGGCATCTCGATGTAGTAGGGTGCGCCGCCCATCGCGACGGAGACGTCGATCCCGCCGGCGCCGATGGCGAGTTCGCCCATGCCGCCGGGGGTCGGCGTGTGCGAGTCGGAGCCGAGCATCGTCTTGCCCGGCGCGGCGAAGTTCTCCTTGTGGACGTTGTGACAGATGCCGTTACCGGGGCGGGAGAAGTGGGCCCCGAACTTGCCGGCCGCGGAGCGCAGGAAGCGGTGGTCGTCGGTGTTCTTGAAGTCGAACTGGTATGTCTGGTGGTCGCAGTACTGCGCGGCGAGTTCGGTCTGCACCTCGTCGAGGTCCATCGCCTCGAACTGCAGCCAGACCATCGTGCCGGTGGTGTCCTGTGCCAGGACCTGGTCGATCTCGATCCCGATCTCCTCGCCCGGGGTGAGGTCCCCGTCGACGAGGTGATCGTCGAGGATCTTCTCGGTGAGCGTGAGTCCCATGACGTCCCCTAATGGGCCACCCGCGATTATAAATCCCGCGCGTCCGGGACCCTATATCGGGAATAGAACGCCGCTGTCGGTTGATTTCACGCAATATTTGCGTCGGAGGTGCGCAAGTTTTGCGGGGCGGCCCCACCGCGTCCCGGCGCGCGCGGACGGGCACCGAAGCGCTTTTCCTCCCGCCACCGGCCACCCCCGGTATGTTCCGCTCCGGCGCGTTCGTCGCCCGGCACCTCTCGGGCGTGGACGACGAGCAGGTACAGCCCAACGGCGTCGACCTCACGGTCGACGACGTGTTCGAGCAGCGCGAACCGGGCCACGTCGGCCGCGACGACAAGGAAATCGGAGACCGCCGGGCCGTCGAGACCGAGCAGTTCGAGGACGACGCCCCCGAGACGTTCTACCTCGAGCCCGGCGGCTACGTGCTCCGGTACGGCGAGGTCGTCTCGATCCCCGCAGGCCACGTGGGGTTCGTCCTCCCGCGGTCGTCGCTCATGCGCAACAGCTGCATGCTGAACACGGCGGTCTGGGACACCGGCTACGAGGGTCGCGGCGAGGGGCTGGTGCAGGTCCACCACGACGTCGCGATCGAGCGCGGTGCCCGGGTCGCCCAGCTCGTCCTCGCCGCCGCCGACAACGTCGGGGCCTACGACGGCAGTTACCAGGAGGAAAACCTGTAGGCACGGTGTATTCGTCTGCGAACGAAGGAGAACCGGGAGAAACGACGGTCGCGGGGCGGGCGTGGCCGTCAGACTCGCTTAGACCTCGACGCAGACGTCGGCGTAGGGGACGCAGACGCGTCGGGGCCGACCGTCACGGCGGAGGCGGCGGCGCACCCGGTCCGCGACAGGGCCGGCCAGTCGACCCGTCGCCGCCAGGACCAGGACGCCAGCGCCGGCCGCCAGCGGGGCCGAGACGGCCAGGACCAGGGCGAACGCCAACAGAACCGACACCATCGACGCGGCGACGGCAGTTCGAACGCTATGCTTCGGTCCCGGGTCAGGGTGCCCGGGCGTCGGCGGGTTTCCGCTCATGACAGCTAGTCCATGGGGCCGTAGCCCCATAATAGTAATCTGAATGATATTTCTGTAAAGTCGAATACTGAAAACCGTTTCAGTCGATCGCGGGTCCACCCGTCGCGACTACCCCTCGCGTCCCGAGTCCGCCGTCACGACCGGACGCCGTCGGGATCGACGTCGAAGTAGTGGTGGTGGTGGGCGGCACACCCCGGGTTGAACGGGGCTCCGCAAGCCGGACAGGCGTCGTCGGCAGCGAGGTACGTCTCGATCGACAGCGTCGTCCCGCAGGCCCCACAGAGGATCGCGTCCTCGTCGAACGCCTCCCGCGGCCAGACCGACGGATCGTGGTCGGCCAGCGCCTCGTGACACCGGATGCACGCGAAGAACTCGTCGCAGCAGCGAAACCGGATCGCCACCACGTCGCGCTCGGTGTCGTAGTGGCCACACCGCGCTTCGCCGTCGAGATCCACGCCGCTGACGTCGACGTCGCCCACGGGTCGCATGGGAGGGGATCGGGGTTCCGGAAGCGTCAATCCGGCGGTGTCGGAGCGGATCCTCGATCCCGGACGCCGTCAGTGGAAGTTGCTCCCCGCGGTGGTCCCCTCCGAATCGATCCGATCCTCCCGTACCGCCCGGCGGCCCCGCGGGCCCCCGGATGGATGCCCTTAAAACCGACCGGGCCGGAGCCACGACCAATGACAGAGCAGATACAGGATTCGACGCGTCGGCGGTTCCTCGCGACGATCGGCGGAGGGGCGACGCTCCTCCTGGCCGGTTGCATGGGGTCGACCGGCGCGGAAACGGAGACGCCGATCCCGGACAACACGGTGCGGATGGTCACGGACAACGCGCGGTACTACTTCACCCCGATCGGCCGCCACGTCGAACCGGGGACGACGGTCACCTTCGTCAACGCCAGCGGCGGACACTCCTCGACGGCGTATCCCGACCGGATCCCGGAGGGCGCCGAAGCCTGGGACAGCACGACGCTCACGAGCGAGGGCGCGACCTACGACCACACTTTCGAGGTCAAGGGCACGTACGACTACTACTGCATCCCCCACAAGCGGATGGGGATGATCGGGCGGATCGTGGTGGGCGACCCCGGCGGTCCCGCCGAGGGCAGCATGCCGCCGGACGGGAAGGTCCCGAAGAGCGACCGGATCGTCGACGACGGGGCCGTCACGTACGACGAATTCACGGGGTGACGTCCGGTCCCATCAATCGACGGACAGAGGGGTTCTTCGCGTCGACTCGCTTAACAGTAGTCGGAGGAGATGGGCCGTGACCGACAACGACTACACGTACACCGAGGGGATGACCGACGGGGAGATCGAGGAGCGACTGCGCGAGGCAAAAACGGGGGAACTCGGACTCGCCCGGGACGGGGACGCCTGCGCGGTGCCGGTGGCCTGTCACTACGACGGCGACGCGCTGTTGCTCCGACCCGGCGAACACGAGGGGGGCACGAAGATGGCCCACCTCGAGACGACCGATCGTGCCAGCCTCGTTCTCTGCGAGTACACGCCGCCGGACGAGTCCTGGAGCGTCGTCGTCAGGGGCCGATCGCCCGACTGGACGTTCGCAAGGACCCGGCGAGTCCGGGGCGACGCCTTCCTCCCGATACGCATCTTCGGCGAACCGGTCGACGCGGTCGAAGAAGTGCTGTACGAACTCGAGACCGAATCGGTCACGGGACGCCGGACGTAGTCCCGGTTCCGATCCGTTCGACGGCGATTAGGTTTCTGGGTCCTCGACCGGGAACCTAAACCCGACGCAGCCACCACCGTCGCCGCTACTGACCAGGGGTGTGGCGTCGACCCGGCTTGCGGCCCTGCGCGTCGCTCGAGTTGGCGACGTCGACCGCACCCCCTCGGCCTTCGTCCGGAGTTTCGGCGGTTTCAGTCGGGGGTCGCCGACGGGCCGAACGCCGCCACACCCGAGGTTCTGCAGACGATCGTTTGATCCCGTCCGGATCGGGGGATCCTAAGCCGTTCGAGTGCATAGGTATCGTATGGCACAGGGGGACGGACTGGTTTCGATCCCGGTCGACGGGGTCGAACTCGAGGGGGAACTGATCGTGCCGTCGGGGGCCGAGGGGCTGGTCGCCTTCGCGCACGGGAGCGGGAGCAGCCGCCACAGCCCGCGAAACAACTTCGTCGCGGAAACGCTGCGCGAGCGTGGACTCGGAACGCTGCTGTTCGATCTGCTCACCGAGGCCGAGGACCGGGACCGCGAGGCGCGCTTCGACGTCGACCGGCTGACCGAACGGCTCCTCGCGGTGACCGACTGGCTTCGGGGACGCGAGACGACGGGAGACCTTCACGTCGGCTACTTCGGGTCGAGCACCGGGGCGGCCGGCGCCCTCCGGGCTGCGGCCCGTCGCGAGGACGTCGACGCCGTGGTCTCACGCGGCGGGCGGGTCGACCTGGCGGCCGAGTCGCTCGGCGACGTGACCGGGGCGACGCTGTTTGTCGTCGGTGGCGACGACACGCAGGTTCTCGAGTGGAATCGGGAGGCTTACGAGGACCTCGACTGCGAGAAGGACCTGCACGTGG
>JBLGCL010000160.1:0-6819 GCA_047617305.1 Natronomonas sp. | reverse complement strand
GGAATCGTCGTCGGGAACGATCACCATCACCACAACGGATCTCCGGGCCACGTTCGTCGTCTTGCTCCTCTTCACGGGCTACAGCGCGTGGACCGTGACACAGCTGTTTACGGCCGTGACGACGGCCGTCACGGTCGGGATCGGGTTCGCCACGCTGGCCGTTTTCGGACTCCTGATTGCGGGAAGAGTCGCAAGCGATTCCGGTGACTCCGGAGCCGTCGCGGAGAGCGAAGCCACGGTTTCGACGGGGCCGACGGACCGACACCCGGCAGTGCCGCCCGCCGATGACCGTGCCGGGGGTCTCGAACCGTCGCTGGACGAACTGATCGCCGGTGGCCAGAACGAATCGGCCCCGGGCGAAAGGACGGGCGTTCCGGGGGGCAAAAACGATGACGACTGACCGGACCCCGGGGGTGAAACTCGGCGTGCTCTGGATGGTGATCCTGCTGGTGTTCGGGGTCACGGTGACGGGAGGGTACGTCACGACGGCGGTGCTCACCGACAGCGAAACCGGCAACATGAGCTTCGATCTCGCGGGGAACATCGGCAATACCGGTGCCGGCAACAACGCCGCCGGGAACGCGGCCACCGGTACGCCAACTGACAACGCCACGGCCAATTCCTCCGGCGATTCCTCCGGGGGCTCAGGGTCCGGCGAGGGGCAATCCGCCGTTGCTGCCCCGCCGTCAAACCAGGCCCTGGCCCCGTCCGCGAAGCACGGGGCGCGGCCCTGACCGCCCGTCTGCCGTTCCGAATTCCTCGTTCCCCCCGATCCGCGAGAGACAGGCAGTCGACCGTTCAGCCCAGCAATGGCCCCCGCTGGATCGCGAACCCCCGGTCGCGTTCGTCCGGGCTCCATAGTCGCTGGCATCGGAGGCCGTTTACAGCGACCCTGACCGGGGCTACGAGGTGCCCGAGCGGCAGGTCCAGTCCATTCCACGGGCCGGTGGGTCGTTCGGCGAATCCTGGCAGCCATCATATACGAGTATTACTCGATATAGAAAACGTATTATTCAATGGCTCCGAATCGTCCGAATCGAGCAATGACGCACCGCAGGGACGTCCTCGCTACGATCGGGGCCGGCGGGGCGGCCGTCCTCGCCGGCTGTGGACTGGTCACGTCGAGCGGGAGCGATCGGACCGCGACCCGGCGGATAACCGACGGCGTCGGGCGCTCCGTCGAGGTCCCCGGGACGGTCGGCCGTCTCGTCGCCGTCGGTCCCGGCGCACTCAGGCAGGTGGCGTACCTGAAGGCGACCGACCGCGTCGTCGGCGTCGAGGACACGGAGCGGGAGTGGGCCAGGGACGGCCTCACCGACGCCCCGCCGCCCTACAATCTGGCGCATCCCGAGTTCCGGAACCGGCCCGTCATCGGCGCCGCCGGGCCGAACGCCGGCGGCAACAGCGAGGAGATCATCGCCCGCGACCCTGACGTGATCCTCTACTACGGGGACCCTGCGCGGGCGAGGAGCTTGCAGCGGCAGACCGGGACGCCCGTGGTAGTCCTGCGAATCGTCGACTTCGTTTCGCCCGCAGCCCGCGAGACGATGTTCGAGACCTGGCGACTCGTCGGGCGGCTCCTCGGGAAGACGGACCGGGCGGCGGAACTGGTCGGCCACGTCGAGTCGCGGCTCGCCGACCTCGCGGGACGGGTCGCGGACGTTCCCGACGGGGATCGTCGGGAAGCCTACGTCGGCGCGATCAACTACAAAGGGGCTCACGGGATCGAGACGACGCGAAACCCGTTCCCGCCCTTCCGGTTCGTTGCCGCGAAAAACGTCGCCGAGGGCGTCGACACCGACGCGGCGTCGGTACAGATCAGCCGCGAGCGACTCCTCGACTGGGATCCGCCGACGATGTTCGTCAGCGCGTCGAACCTGGGACGCGTCCGCGAGGACGTCCGGACGCACCCGGAACTCGGGCGAATCGAGGCCGTCGAACGCGACGCCGTCCACTCGATCCTCCCGCACGCGACCTACCACCACAATTACGCGTCGATCCTCGCGAACGCGTACTTCATCGGGGAGACGCTCTACCCCGACCGCTTCGACGACGTGTCGCTCCCGGAGGTCACCGACGCCCTGTTCCAGCAGTTCCTCGGGGCAGCGCTGTACGACGATCTGATGGCCGTTTACGAGGCCTACGACCGGCTCGAACTCGCCAGCCGATCCGCATGACTACCGAAACCGTCCTCCGGGACCACGGCGAAACCGTACGGCGGAAGCTCGGGGTCCTCGGCGTCGGCGTCCTCCTGCTCCTGGCCACCTCGGTGATCGCGATCGGCGTCGGCTCGGTCCGAGTACCCGTGGCGGACGTCGTAACCGTCCTGGCCGGCGGCGGCACGGGCACCCAGCGGGCGATCGTCTGGAACGTCCGGCTGCCCCGGGTGGTCGCGGCTATCGCGGCCGGCGCCAACCTCGCGATCGCCGGGGCGGCCATGCAGAGCGTCCTCCGGAACCCGCTTGGGGCGCCCTACACGCTGGGCATCTCCCAGGCGGCGGCGTTCGGGGTCGCGTTCACGATCGTCATCTTCGGAGTCGGCGGTGCCGGCGGTAGCGGCATCCCGGTCCCGGCCACCTACCTCACGGCGGTCGCGGCCTTCCTCGGCGCGCTCGTTTCGACCGGGATCGTCCTGCTGCTGGTGACGTACCGTCGGGCGACGCCAGCGACGATGATCCTGACCGGCATCGCCATCGGGTCGCTGTTCACCGCCGGCGTCACGACGCTGCAGTACTTCGCGAGCGACACCGAAGTCGCCGCGATCGTCTACTGGACGTTCGGCGACGTCGGCCGGGCGACCTGGCGGTCCGCCGCCCTGATGGCGGCGGTCCTGGTCCTGACGACGGCGTACTTCGTCCGGCACGCCTGGGACTACGAACTGCTGGACGCCGGCAGCAAGACGGCCAAAAGCCTCGGCGTCGACGTCGAGTCCCTCCGGATCCGGGGCATGACCATCGCGTCGCTGGCGACGGCAGTCGTCGTCTCGATCGTCGGCATCATCGGGTTCGTCGGCCTGATCGCCCCCCACGTCGTCCGGAAACTGATCGGCGGCGACGAGCGCTACCTGATCCCGGCGTCGGCACTGGCCGGGGGCACGCTGCTCGTCGCGGCCGACACGCTCGCCAGGACGGTGGTCGCGCCGGTCGTCCTCCCCGTCGGCGTGCTCACGTCGTTCCTCGGCGCCCCGCTGTTCGTGTACCTGGTCGTCGTCGGGAGGGATTACTGGTGACCCTCGAGGTCCGCGGAGTGCGGTTCGCCTACGGCGACCAGCGGGTCCTGGACGGCGTCGATCTGTCCGTCGCCGACGGCGAACTGGTGGGCCTCCTCGGCCCCAACGGGTCCGGCAAGAGCACGCTCCTGGAGTGTTGCAACCGGGTCCTCGACCCCGACGCCGGATCGGTCCTGCTCGACGGCGATCGGGTGGCCGACCTGGAGCGCAACGAGATCGCGCGGCGGATCGGCTACGTTCCGCAATCGGAGACCAGCGCCTTCCCGGCGACGGTGTTCGACACGATCCTCATGGGACGGCGCCCCCACGCGGGCTGGAGCCCGGACGAGGCCGACCGGGAAGCCGTCGCCGGGGTGATCGACGCCCTAGGCCTCTCGGCGTTCGCGACCCGAAACGTGGACGAACTCAGCGGCGGCCAGCGACAGACGGTCCGCCTGGGTCGCGCACTGGTCGGGGACGCCGGGGTGCTCCTCCTCGACGAACCGACCGCCCGCCTCGACCTCAAACATCAGCTGTCGGTCCTCGATCATATCCGGGAGCACGTCGACGCCACCGCGGTCTCTGGCCTGGTCGCCATGCACGACCTCAACCTCGCCGCACGGTACTGCGATCGCGTCGCGCTCCTCTCGGACGGTCGGGTGGCGGTCGTCGGGACCCCGGACGCCCTTAGCGGCGAGACGATCGAACGCGTCTACGACGTCGAGGTCACGATCGATCGAGCGGCCGGCCGCAGGCTCGTGGTTCCCGAGCGTCCCATCGACCGGGAGGCAGACGCGATCGACCGGCCCGCCGCTCGGGGCCACCGAACCGACGGAAGCGACTCCAGTGCATGACCATGGATTTCGACCTCACGCGGATCGGAACGGTTCGAAGCGATTTCCAAGAACCGGCCGACCCGGACGAGATGCGCGATCGCGAGAGCACGATCGTCGTCGACGAGGCGTTCGCGGACGGCCTCTACCGGATCGGGGACAACGACCACCTCGTCGTCCTCTTCTACCTCCACGAGGCCGGCGAATACGCGCTCCGTGCGCCACGTCGGGACGGCGTGGAACGGGGCACCTTCGCCTGTCGAAGCCCGCACCGCCCGAGCCCGATCGGGTCGACGACCGTCGAACTGCTCGAGCGCGACGGCCGACGGTTGCGGGTGGCCGGCCTCGACGCCATCGACGGGACGCCAGTCCTCGACGTCAAGCCGTACGCGCCCTCGCTCGATCGGCCCTCACTCGCCGACGAGGACGAGCGGCGAGAGACTCCCCGCGGCCACATCGAGCGGTACGTCCGGGCCCGCGATCGCGAGGCGCTGCTGCTGGAGGCCGGCGAGATTCACGGCCATTTCTGTCCGTACCTCGCGCTCGGCGTGATGGCGGGCGTCCACGCCCGGCGCGAACTCGGCGTCGCTGGCGCGAGCGACGGGATGGAGGACGTGGTCGCGGTGGTCGAGACGAACAGCTGTTTCGCCGACGGCGTGCAGGTCGCGACCGGATGCTCGTTCGGCAACAACGCGCTCGTGTACCGGGACTACGGCAAGACGGCCGTCACGCTCGTCGACCGGGACCACCCGGACGAGGGCGTCCGGATCCACGTCAAGGAGCGCGAGAACCCGATCGAGTCGGGCTACCCCGACGCGGTCGAACGCTTCGAACGCGTCGTCGCGGATCGGGACGCCACGCCCGGGGAACGCGAGCGCTTTGCCGACGCCTGGGCCGCGGTGGCGTTCGACCTGCTCGACCGACCGATCCTCGACCTGTGTGACGTGGAGGCCGGCGTTTCCGTCGACCTCCCCGAGTACGCCCCGATCTTCGAGGACGCGGTGTGTGCCGATTGCGGGGAACAGGTGATGGCGCCGAAGACCGTGGAACGGGACGGGGAGACCCTGTGCCGATCCTGCGCCGACGCGCCGTATCACCAACTCGACGGTCGCGGGCTCTCCCGGACCGACTGACTACCGGTCCCGGTTCCGAAACTCCTACGAAGTGCAATCGCCGGCGAAATCAAATCAAAAACGACATCATTTGGCGGGTTCAACAACGACGAACAGTTACGAATGAAACTCTGCATCCCAAGCACGGCGGACGGCGGTCTCGATGCGACCGTCTCGCCACACTTCGGGCGAGCGGCCACCTACACCGTGTACGACACCGAGGCGGGGTCGACTGAAGTCATCGACAACGACGGGAAACACCACGGCGGCGGTCGGTCTCCCCCGGAGATCATCGCGGAGACGGGCGCCGACGTCGTGCTCTGTGGGAACCTCGGCCGGAAGGCAGTCTCCCGGTTCGAGGACCTGGGTATCGACGCGTTCTGCGACGCGAGCGGAACGGTTCGGGACGCGATCGAGGCGTGGGAAGCCGACGCCCTGGCGTCCGCGTCGGCGGCGAACGCGTGTGGCGGGGGTCACGGTGACGGTGACGGTCACGACCACGGTCACGGTCATGACCACGATCACGACCATCACTAACGACCTGACCACGACTCACGAGACAGCGTTCGGCGACGGGCAATACCGTCCGGAGAAAAATTAGCGAACCGGGGCCCGCAGAGGACGACGATTTCGTCGACGGGTGATCCAGGCGGGTCGGGACCGGCCACTCGTCGGCGTCACGTCCGGTGGCGGCGAATCGACACGCGTCCCGGCGGCCGACCCTATCGCCGTGCGCTATTTCGTCTCTGCGATCGGTCGATCCCCACGGGCGGCGCGTAGCACGTTCGCGTAGATCCGCCGACTCGACTCGATTGTCAGCGGCCCATCGTAGCCGACGGTCCGGGCCATCGACTCGGTGAACTCCGGGTGGAACTGGATCCCCAGAACCGGCCGATCGTCCACGGCGAACGCCTGAACGCCGGTTTCGTCCCGGGCCAGGGGGGTCGCTCCGTCGGGAAGGTCGGCCACGTGGTCGCGGTGGTAGACGAACGAGTCGAAGCGCTCCGGGAGGTCCCGGAATGCGGGCGACGCCCGCCCCGGTGCCGTCCGTTCGATGGTCGAGACCGTCGCCTGCCGTTCCGGGAGCGTCGTCACGGTCCCGCCGAGCAGGTCGGCCAGGAACTGGTGTCCGAAACACACGCCGAGCACCGGCGTCCCGGCGCTGATGGCCCCTCGGAGGTACTCGGCGAGCGTCGGAAACCAGGGCTCGGGATCGCCGATTCTGGCCGTTGATCCGGCGACCACGACGAGGTCGAAAGCCGCGTGTTCCGGTACCTCGTCGCGGTAAGGCTCGAACCGAGTCGTCGACGGGACCGTGATCTCCCGGGATCGCAAGACTTGCTGTACGGCTCGGGGATAGTCGAAGTCGGCGGGCGGCGCCAGGAACGCGACCTCAGGTGGGTCCGAGGACTGAGATAGGTCTTTACGCTTGTCCAAATTGACCCCTCTTTTGGGCCTAAAACCGGACAAAGTAAAATTCTGTCCATCCCCTCCCGGCTCTGGCCGCCAGGGAGCCTCACGGGCCCAGCGCGAGGACCGCGAGGAAAACGACGAACAGGACCGCGGCGAGCGAGAACAGGAGGTAGTCGGCACGGGAGTACCGGAGTTCGATCATGGACGTCCGGGTCGCGTCGCGATCGAAGTCCCGCACCGTCAACGCGTCCGA
>JBLGCL010000159.1:0-6852 GCA_047617305.1 Natronomonas sp. | reverse complement strand
CATCGTCGAGACCGACCGATTCGTCCGCGCCGCTCTCGTCGGCCTCGTCGGTCTCGTCGATGACGGCCTCCTTCCAGGTGCCACGGGTGAACCACAGGGCCGCCGCGATCGCGCCGACGGTGTTGCCGAGCGCCATGCCGATCCAAATACCGGTCGCGCCCATGCCGAGCCCCGAAATCACCAGCGGCCCGATCGTGATCACGGGAAACGCCAGCAGCGCCACGGTGGGCACGCGGCCGATCCAGAGCGCGAACATGGAGAGGGACATCGCAGTCTTGGTGTTGCCGGCGCCGCGGAACGCGCCCAGCAGCGGCTGCAACACGCCGATGAACGCGAACTCGACGGCCCGGATGCGAATGTACTCGGTGCTCAGGCTGATGGTCGCGGCCGCGTCCGGGAGGCTGGAGTCGACGAACACGCCGACGATGGGTCCGGGGAAAAGGGCGGTAATGGCGGCGACGACCACCATCACGCCCGCTCCGACTTTGACGGCCAGCCAGGCGGCCGTCTCGGCGCGGTCGGCCTTCTCGCCCCCGAGGTTCTGCCCGACCATCGTGTCGGTGGCGCGGCCGAGGCCCATCGCCGGGAGGAACACCAGCGACGCCAGGCGGTTGCCGAGGCCGTAAGCGGCGACCACCGGCGGCGAGAACTGGAAGACCAGCACGCTCAACGTGACCATCGCCAGCGCGCTCGCGGACTGTTCGGCCGCGGTGGGCACGCCGAGCGAGACGATCTTCTTGATGTACGTGAGATCGGGCTTGAGGTGCGACAGCTGGACGTCCGGGCCCGATCCGGCCCGTAACAGGATGTACACGCCGATCGCGGCCGCGACCCCCCGGGAAATGATGGTCGCGAGGGCGGCGCCCTGGATGCCCAGTTGGGGGAAGCCCGCCCACCCGAAGATGAGCAGCGGGTCGATGACCACGTTGATCACGACGCTGACGAACATGACCCGCATCGGGGTTCGGGTATTGCCGTAGCCCCGCATCAGCGACGAGAAGATGAAGAAACCGAACATGAAGGGGACGCCAAGGAAGATGACCTCCATGTAGTCGGCGGCCAGCGGGATGACCTGTTGGGCTGTCTCCTGCTGGGTCGGGATCAGCGCCAGGAGGTCGCCGGTGAACAGGTAGCCCAGCCCGCCGAGCCCCATCGAGAGCAGGACGACGAAGGAGAGCGTCTGCCCCACCACTTTGGCGGCCGAGCCCTCGCTCTCGGCCCCGGTGTACTGGGCCACGAGGATGGCGCCGGCGGCCGTGAACCCGCCAGCCACCGAGATCAGCAGGAAGACCAGTGGGAAGGCGAGGCTGATCGCACCGAGGGCGTCGACGTCGTACCGGCCGAGCCAGATGGTGTCGGCCAGGTTGTACGCGACCTGCAGCAGCTGGATGACCATGATGGGCCAGGCCAGTCGGACCATCGGGCGGACGAGACCGCCCTCGGTGATGTCGCTGCGTGGTTCCGTGGACGTGGAGGGCACTGTCCGTGTCCTTCGAAACGAAAGGTGAAGGTTTCAATCCACCGATACGGGCGCTCTAGCCCGGAAAGAAAGGGGTTCGCGCGGGGGGCGTCGCGACGTTGGCTCGCCCTCAGGGCGTCTCGGTCGTCTCGAGCGTGAAGCTGTCCTGCGGGTAGGCACAACAGGTGAGGACGTACCCGTCCTCGAGTTCCGCCTCCTCGAGCATCTGCTGGTCGTCGTGCTCGACGAAGTCGCGGGCGTCCCCGTCCACGATCCGGCCGCCACAGGAGACGCACTGGCCCTCCCGGCAGGCGTAGGGCAGGTCCCAGCCCTCGTCCTCGCCGGCCTCCAGCAGCGTCTCGTTGTTCGCGACGTCGACGGTCTCGCCCTCCTTCGAGTACTCGACCTCGAACTCCTCCACCTCGTCCTCGGGGATGTCCGCGGGACCCATCGACGCCTCAGCCCCGTCGGCCTCGCCACCCTCCGCGAGTTCGCCGGCCTCGCCCTCCCCTTCGGGGACGGCGACCGCACCGCCACCGGCCCCGAACGACCGGTTCATCGGTTCGGCGAAGTCCGTCTCGGGAACGCTCTCGGCCCGGCGTTCGAGGACCTCGTCGGCGACGTCCTCGCTGGCCGTCCACCCCGTCCCCCGAGCGAAGTGCATCGCGACGGCGAGCGCGGTGAGGGCCAGCCCTAGCGCGAATCCCAGTTCGTTGACCATGACGCGCGACGGTTAGACAGCGGGGGTTAAGGGCGTTGTGATTGTCAGGATGGATAAATTTCAGATCGGGAAGCCCGCGACGCCGACGGTGTTCGGGCGGCCGAACATCGCTACCGTCCGGGATCCGACTCGAAGGAGGCCAGGCGTTGCGACCGGGACCCGCAAATCGACCGGGACGCGTAGTCAGAACCCGCTGGTGTACCCGGATTCGGGACCGCGCCCGAGCAGGTAGTCCCGGGTCCGGCCGGTGATCGTCACGTCGGCGTCGTGCAACTCCTCGACCGTCGCCGCCCCCGTGACGAACATCGCCGTTTCGAGGTCGGCGACGAAGTCCTCGACGGTCCGGGTGGCCGCGTCGGCGCCGTCGCCGGCCGGGGCCAGGAACGGTTTGGCCGCGCCGCCGGCCGTGGCGCCGAGCGCGATGGCTTTGGCGACGTCGATCCCCGTACGGACGCCGCCGCTCGCGATCACGGTCGGGTGGACCGCCCCGGCCTCGACGACGCTCGGGAAGGTCGGGATGCCCCACTCCCGGAAGAGGGTGCCCAGCCGCTGGCCGCGGCGTTCCCCGACGGCCTTCGCCCGGTGGGCCTCCACGCCGGCCCAGGTCGTCCCGCCCTTGCCGGCGACGTCGATGGCGTCCACGCCGGCGTCGGCGATGCGTCGGGCCGTTTCGCGGGAGATGCCGTTCCCCGTCTCCTTGACGAGGACCGGCACCGATAGCGCGTCGGCGACGCGTTCGATCGCGTCGAGACAGCCCCGGGCGTCGACGTCGCCCTCGGGCTGGACGGCCTCCTGGAGGAAGTTCAGGTGGACCGCCATGGCGTCGGCGTCGATCATCTCGACGGCGCGCTCGACGGTCGCGAGGTCGTACTCGACCAGTTGCGCGGCGCCGAGGTTGCCGTAGACGAACGCGTCCGGGGCAGCCTCGCGGACGACCGCGAAGGACTCGACCGTCGACTCGTCCTCCAGGCCGGCCCGCTGGCTTCCGACGCCCATCGCCACGCCCGTTTCCGCGGCCGCCGTCGCCAGCGCCCGGTTGATCGCGGTCGCGTTGGGGTGACCGCCGGTCATGCTCTCGATGAGGATGGGCGCCGCCAGTTCCGCGCCGAGGAACTCGATCGAGGTGTCGATCTCGTCCCGGTGGATTTCGGGGAGCGCCTCGTGGACCAGGTGGACGTCGTCGAAGCCGGCCCCGGTGGTCTGGACGTCGGCTTCCTCGTTCACGATGCGGATGTGGTCGTCCTTGCGGTTCGACGTCTGCGCGGACCGCTCCGGCTGGTCGTCACCTGGGATCGACGGGTCCGGCACGAGTCGTCACTCCCCACCGGACTCCGGCTGTTCCGCTCCGGACCGTCGGCGAACCTCGTGGCGACCGAACCCGTACCGCAGGCGGTTGGCCAGCCGGCGCGAGAACCGGCCCGGTCCGTCGCCGGTGGACCGGCTCCCGAAGCGCTCGGCGAGTGCCCCGTAGATCAGCGGGACCGGGACCTCCTGCTCGAGCGCCTCCTGGACGGTCCAGGTGCCCGTCGAGCCGCCGGCGACGGAGTCGGCGACGTCCCCCAGGTCCGACCCCTCCTCCCGGAACGCCTCCTCGGCCAGCTCCAGGAGCCACGACCGGATGACGGCCCCGTTGTTCCACGTTCGCGCGACGGCCTCGAGGTCGAGATCGTACCGCCCCTCGTGCAGGAGCTCGAACCCCTCGCCGTAGGCCTGCATGAGCGCGTATTCGACGCCGTTGTGCACCATCTTGACGTAGTGGCCCGCCCCGACCGGCCCCATGTGCTCGTGGCCGTCCGGCCCGGTCGCGACGGCGTCGAAGACGGGCGTCAGTTCCTCGTAGGCCCACTCCGGGCCGCCGACCATCAGCGAGAAGCCGAGTTCGGCGCCGGCAGGCCCGCCGCTCGTCCCGCAGTCGAGGAAGGCCGCGTCGGTTTCGTCTGCCCGCCGGACCGACCGCTCGAAGTTCGAGTTGCCGCCGTCGACGACGACGTCGTCGTCGTCGAGATGGGGTTCGAGCTCCGCCAGCGTCGCGTCCACGGGGTCGCCGTGCGGCACGACCATCCAGATTCGCTTCTCTTTCCCCAGTCGCTCCACCAGGTCGTCGATCGAGTCGGCGGGTTCGGCGCCCGCGTTGGCTGCCGCCGCGACGGCCTCGGCGTCGACGTCGAAGGCCACGACGTCGTGCCCCGCGTCCATGGTTCGCTCGGCGACGATCCGACCCATGCGTCCCAGACCGATGACGCCCAGTTGCATGCCCGGTAGGTTGCCGAGCGGGATTGTAGGGGTTGCGGTGTGTGTGTGCGGTCCCGGCCGAGGCTCGCGGTCGACGGGCTGGCCCGAACGGGGCTTCGCGCCACCGAACGCACTCGTTTCGATCGGCGAGGACGCCGGAGACGACCGGCTCCCGTACACGACGCCGGAGAACGGGACGCCCTGTCCCGATGTTCCACTCGATCCACCCGAATCGACCGGAAAGGCGGGGACTGGCGGCATCGAGAACCGCTATCGACGCCAGAACGACGGGGTGAACACGATCAACACCGAGAGCACCTCCAGGCGGCCGACCCACATCAGGAAGACCATGTAGAGCTTCGCGGGCGTCGAGAACGGCCGGAAGCTGTTCATCGGGCCGACGACGCCGAAGCCGGGGCCGACGTTCCCCAGCGTGGCGATGGCCACGCTCATCGCGTCGAGCCCGGACAGCGTCACGTCGGACGTTCGTAAACTGTCGAGATACAGGAGGATCGTCGAGACCGCGAACAGCGTCAAAAAGAGCATCACGAACGCGAACACGTCCCGAACCGTCGTTTCGTCGACGACGACCTGCTTCAACCGAATCGGTCTGACCGCCTCGGGGTGGAGGGTCGTGAACAGCGTCCGGCGGACGGACTTCTCGACGAGTACCCAGCGCACGATCTTGATCGATCCGGCAGCCGAGCCCGCCGACCCCCCGAGGAAGTACGCGAATAGCAGTATCGTCTGTGCGGAGGCGTCCCAGGTGTTGACGTCCATGCTCGCGTATCCGGTGGTCGTCACGATGGCGACCACCTGGAAGAGGCCCTGCCGGAGCGCGGTCTCGGCATTGCCCGGGATCGGGTCGAGATTCGCCGGCGCCTCCGCGATTCCGGCGCCGGAAAAGAGGACTGCCGAGACGATGGCCCCGAAGCCGGCAACGGCGAGGAGATACGCCCGGAACTCGGTGTTGTGGGTCAGCCGGCGGGGTTGTCCCCGGAGGACGTACCAGAACAGGGCGAAGTTCGTTCCCGCCACGAACATGAACGGCATCGCCGTCCACTGGACGGCGGGCGAAAACGCCTCCATACTCCTGGGCTCAGGCGAGAAGCCGCCGGTGGGCATCGTCGTGAGCGCGTGCGCGACCGCGTTGTAGAGGTCCATGTTCGGCGCTACCCCGCCTACATACAGCCCGTAATAGACGCCCACGGCGAGGAGCGTGAACCCGGCGTAGATCCCCCACAGCGCGCGTGCGGTCTCCTGGATGCGCGGCGTCAGTTTCTCCAGGGAGAGCCCCGGCGCCTCCTGGTCGATGACTTGCGCGCCCCCGACCGACAACTCGGGGAGGATGGCGACCATCAACACGAGGATGCCCATGCCACCGAGCCACTGGGTGATCTGGCGCCACATCATCATGGCGTAACCGTGGCGCTCGACCGAGATCTCCTCGAGGACGGTCGCCCCCGTCGTGGTAAACCCGCTCATACTCTCGAACATCGCGTTGATGGGGTTCGCGACGGAGAACGTCCCGGCGACGAGGTACGGGACCGTTCCCACCAGGGGCACGATCAACCACGCGAGACTCACCAGGAGGAACGCCTCCCGGTCCCCCAACTCGGCGCCGGTGTCGAACCATTCCAGGAGGACGCCACCCCCGATCATAACGGCGATCGTGACGACGAAGGGAACGGGATCTTCCCCGTAGTAAAGGGCCAGAACGAGCGGGAACGCCGGCGCGACGCCGATGTACTTGAGAACGGTCCCGACGTATGCCACGCTTACCCGGTAGTCGACGTACGTGCCCAGCGTGCGCACCATGGACCATGGATCCGTTTTAGTGGGGGACGGATGATCGTTTCGGCGCCAAGGGGGGCTGGCAATACTACCGGCCCAGTCGCCCGACTGGGCGGACCGTCCCCCGGTTCGCCCGTCCCGAGCGGTACGGCGTCTACCCGCCTCCATCGCCGTGTGTCATTCCTCGTATCTACCGCCCCAGTCACCTCGAGACGGATGAACGGGGGCTACGCCCTCGCTCGGGACGACGGCCATCGGGAGGAGGACCCGCCGGGGGCCGGTTCCGATCAGAACTCGAAGTAGACGTAGAACCGATGGCCGTTGTCGCAGACGTTCTCCCGGCGTTTGCTCCGGGCGCCCTCCTCGGGTGGCAGTTCGTCGGGATCGGTGGCGACGCCACCGACTTCGGCGCCGTACGGGAAGCCCATCGGGACCTCCACCTCGCAGACCGGGCAGTCGACCGTGCTCGGACCCATGGCGGGTCCTTCACCCGCTCGGTAGAAAACTCTTGAGTGTTTTGGGGGTCGCTTTAACTTCCACCCGTGTCAACGGAAAAACATGGTTGTGCCGACCACAGTGGACTCGCACAGCAGGGAGGCGACGGCATGATCGGGGGGACGCCCCTGACCGGTCGGGACGTGACGAT
>JBLGCL010000158.1:0-6854 GCA_047617305.1 Natronomonas sp. | reverse complement strand
GTGGGCACTCAACTCGCGCAGGATGTCGACCCTGACGGAGTCGCTGAGTGCGGCGAACGCGTTCGCCGGATCGATCCCTTCGTCCGCCTCGGGTTCGTTCGCGGACGAATGGCTGTCGTCGCCTGTCATGGGTCTGATCGGGTCGGAGACGCCGTCGATCGACAGGGTCTCCTCGACGGGGTGAAGAACTCGATCGTTAAGTGCGTGGGGGACGACCGCTCACCCATGAAGATCTACACCGGCCGCGGCGACGAGGGAATGACCGACCTCCACGACATGTCCCGAGTATCGAAGGCGAGCCCGCGAATCGAGGCGTACGGCACCGTCGACGAACTCAACGCGCTGATCGGCACGATCCGACCGACCGGGTACGACGACGTCGACGAGAAACTCGAGGAGGCCCAGAACCACCTCCACGTGGTCCAGGCGGATCTCGCAAATCCGGACCCGGACGAGGACGATCCGGTCGTCCAGGAAGAACACGTCGAGTCCGTCGAGGAGTGGATCGACGAGTACGACGACGAACTCGAACCCCTCGAACGGTTCGTCCTGCCGACCGGCAGCGAGACCGGGGCCGCCCTCCACCATACCCGGACCGTCTGCCGCCGGGCCGAGCGACGGGTGGTCGCGCTGGCCTCCGAGGAGGAGATCAACGAGGAGGCGGTCCAGTACCTCAACCGCCTCTCGGACGGCCTGTTCACCTGGGCCCGGGTCGTGAACCAGCGGGACGGTGTCCCGGAAGATAACCCGACGTACTGATCCCGACCGGCGACGCGTTCCGACGGGTCCGTCCCCCGACGTTTTATCGATCGCGTCCGTACCCGACGATCGAACCCATGAGCGAGAGCGACCGCGTTCGCGCGCACGTGTTCGTGTCCGGCAGGGTCCAGGGCGTGTTCTACCGGGCGAACACCCGGGACACGGCCCGGGACCTCGGGATCGACGGCTGGGTGCAAAACCTCGACGACGGCCGGGTCGAAGCGATATTCGAAGGGCCGGAGAACCGCGTCGAGGAGATGATCGACTGGTGTCACGAAGGCTCTCCCTCAGCCCGCGTCGAGGACGTCGAAGTGGAGTACGAGGATCCGCAGGGAGAGGACGGGTTCCGGATCGTCCGGTAGTCACGTCCTGCCGGTCCGACGGCCCGGTCGTCTCCCGCAGTGCCAGGCCGACGGTTCGATCGTCTCCCGCACCGTTTTCTCGCTGGCGAGCGAAGGCCCGTACATGATCACGAGCGACAGGATGGCCGCCGTGGACGCGAACGCGGCCGCGCTCGGCGTCTCTCAGAAACAGCTGATGGAATCGGCCGGCAACGCGCTCGCCCGCGAGGTTCGCGAAATCGCCGACACAGGCGGGCGGGTCGTGGTCGTCGCGGGAACCGGCAACAACGGCGGCGACGCCCTCGTCGCCGCGCGCTTCCTCGACGAGTACGACGTGACGGTCTTCCTCCTCGGTCGCGCCGGGACGATCACGACCGACATCGCCCGGGAGAACTGGGAGGCGCTCGAAGCGGCGGAGATCGAGGTCCGGGAAGTCACCGACTCGACGGGCATCGACCTTCCGGACGCGGACGTGGTCCTCGACGCGATGCTCGGGACGGGCGTGACGGGTGCCCTCCGCGAACCCGCGGCGACGGGCGCGAGAGCGATCGACGACGTCGACGCGACCGTCGTCGCGGTCGACGTGCCGTCCGGCGTCGACGCCGACACGGGCGAGGCCCCAGGAGCGGCGGTCGAGGCCGATCGCGTCGTGACGTTCCACGACACGAAGCCCGGCCTGGCGGACCTCGACGCCGAGGTGACGGTCGCGGACATCGGCATTCCCGGGGCGGCCCAGACCTTCGTCGGCCCGGGCGACCTCCTCCACCTGGGTCGGGATCCGGAGAGCCACAAGGGCGACCACGGCGAGGTGCTCGTCATCGGAGGCGGGCCGTACACCGGCGCGCCCGCGCTGGCCGCACAGTCGGCCTACCGGTCGGGTGCCGACCTGGTACGGGTCGCCTGTCCCGAGTCGGTCGCGGACGCGGTCGCGAGTTTCGACGAAAACGTCATTACGAGACCCGTCCCCGGGGACCGCCTCCGGCCGGGGCACGTGAACCGGCTGCTCGAGCTGGCGGAGGCCCACGATGCGGTCGTCCTCGGCCCGGGACTGGGCGACGCCGACGGGACGCTGGCCGCCGTCGAGTCGTTCCTCGAATCCTTCGACGGGCGGGCCGTGGTTGACGCCGACGCCCTGTCGCTCGTGCCCGACGTCGACACCGACGCGACGCTGATCTGTACGCCCCATCGCGGCGAACTGCAGGAGATGGGTGGCGACGCACCGGACGACTGGCGCGAACGGGCCGACGCAGTCGATGCGTTCGCCGCGGAACTGGGCCACACCCTGCTGGTCAAAGCGCCCTACGACGTGATCTCGGACGGCGAAGGAACCCGCGTGAACCGGACAGGGAACCCGGGGATGACCGTCGGCGGGACTGGCGACGTGCTCGCCGGTGCGACGGGCGCGCTTGCGGCCACTCACGACCCCGTCGACGCAGCCGCGGTCGCGGCCTACGCCACCGGCGCTGCCGGCGACGCGGTCGTCGACGAGGGCGGGTACGGCCTCCTGCCGTCCGACCTGCTCCCGGCGCTTCGTGAAGTGCTGTGGGGTGACGCCGAATGAGCGACGAGACGGGGGGCGACGACGGGAACGAGGCCGGATCGGCCGACCTCACACACGTCGACGAGTCCGGCGACGTGCAGATGGTCGACGTCGGGAACAAGCCGGACACGGCCCGGCGGGCGGTCGCCCGCGGGGAGATCCACCTCCGGCAGTCGACGATCGAGGCGATCCGCGGAGACGGGATCGAGAAGGGTGACGTCCTCGCGACTGCCCGTGTCGGCGCGGTCCAGGCGGTCAAGCACACCTGGGAGACGATCCCGATGTGTCACGGGATCCCGATCACGAACGTCGACACCGAGTTCGACGTCGGCGACGTTCGGGTCGAACTCCGGGTGACCGTCGAGACCACCGGGAAGACCGGGTGCGAGATGGAAGCGCTGGAAGGCGTGACGAGCGGCCTGAACGTCGTCTGGGACATGGTGAAGGCGGCCGAGAAGGACGAGACCGGCAACTATCCCGACACTCGAATCGAAGACGTTCGGGTCATCGAGAAGGACAAGCGACCGATCGACGACCCGGATGGCTCCGGGTAGCTAGTCGGCCTCGCCGGTCGCCGGGCGAGACGGTCCGGTCACGCGGCGTTACGGAACTCGGACAGGCGCGGCCAGAGTCTCTGGTACCCCAGGACCCACACGCCGACGACGAGCGCGATCGTTCCCATCCACGCTTCCCAGGCACCGAGCATCGGCCGTCCCGCCAGGACGTGGTGAACGGCGGCTTGTTCGGCGATCGTTCCGGCGACGGTGAAGGCGATGGATCCGAGGGCCGAAAGGACGAGGCCAAGGAGTTCACCCAGCGATTCGGAGGCGACGAGTGACATCATCGAACGATTCGTCCCGGGTGTCATGGGTCTTTCGAGATCGGGAAGCGAGTGCTCCTCAGGCGGATTCCGTCGGCGTCATCAACTCGGACGCCTTGGCCCGGGCCCGTTCCACGACCGCGGGCTTGGCCTCGAAGTCCAGGACCACGTCGTCGTCGCCGTAGGTAACCTCGTCGACGTGGGCGTTGTCGTGGATCCAGGAGACGACGCTCATGGTGTCTTCGGTCATCGGGAGGACGAGACGTTCGCGTTCCCAGTCCGGAAGTTCGCGTTCGATGCGTTCCCGGAGGGCGTCGACGTTGTCCCCCTCCTTCGCCGAGACGGCGACCGGATTCGGGGCCAGTGCCGAGAGCGCCTCGCGCTTTTCGGCGAGTTCCGCCTCGCCCACCTTGTCGATCTTGTTCAGGACCGTCACGATCGGCGCCTCGTTGCGCTCGTAGAGGACGTCGTGGGACGTGACGACCTTCTCGCGGACCTCCTCGATCGGTTCGCTCACGTCGACCACGAGCAACACCAGGTCGGCCCGGTACACCGAATCGAGGGTCGACTTGAACGACTCGACGAGCCAGTGTGGCAGGTCCGAGATGAACCCGACCGTGTCCGTCAGGAGGACGTCGCGGCGCTCGATGTCGGCCCGGCGGGTGGTCGTGCCGAGGGTGGTGAACAGCCGGTCCTCGGACTCGGCGGTGGTGTCGAGGTCGGGATGGCGGTCCTCGTTCTCGTCCACGTCGAGATCCGCGGCCAACTGGCGCAGGAGCGTCGACTTCCCGGCGTTGGTGTAGCCGGCCATCGCGACGAGGTCGAACCCGGAGTCACGACGCTGCTCGCGACGGTGCTCCTCGGTCCGTTCGATGCTCTCGAGTTCGTCCCTGATCCGACTGATGCGCGCCTTGATGTCCCGCTCGCGGTCCTCGTCGTACTCGCCCAGCCCCATGAACCCGGGGTGTTCATCGCGCTTGGCGAGGCTCGTCTTGGCCTCCGCCCGGGGCAACTCGTAGCGCAACTCGGCGAGTTCGACCTGCAGCTGTGCCTTCCGGGTCCGGGCCCGCTGACCGAAAATGTCGAGGATCAGCTTGAACCGGTCGACGACCTCGACGCCGTGGGGGAGCTTGTTCCCGAGGTTGTAGGTCTGGTAGGGGCCGAGCCGGTTGTCGAAGATCACGGCGTCGACCTCCTGCTCGGCGGCCATCGCGGCCAGTTCGTCGGCCTTGCCTTCGCCGACGTGGAGCGCGGCGTCTTCGGTCCGGGTCTGGGTCACCTCGCCGACCACCTCGTACCCCGCAGCCCGCGCGAGTTCACGGATCTCCGCGGTGTCCGGCGTCCCCGAGTCGACGCGCTTGACGATGATCGCCTTCATGATCCCAACGCCGTTTCGATGGATCGGCGAGCCTCCGACTCGGCGCCCACGCGTCGGGGCTCCGCGTCGCCACGATCCGTGGCGTTTCGCGCGGGATCCGTCGTCCGCCTGCCCCGCGGTTCTATCGCGTCGAACACGTCAACCAGGCCGGTCCGCCACCTCGGTTGTTCGACCGTGATACATGGAATCGAGTACGCGGCGTGGACTCTTGAATGTCGTGGACGACCTCCGTCGGACTCCGGGGCGTCGTCCCGGGGCAGGGGACACAAGACCCTTATCCGATGCCGTCGGAGTATACCAGCATGGCTGACCCCCTGGCGATCGACTTCCAGCGGCTCGGACTTGAACTCGGCACCGGCGCCGTCGTCGGCGGCGTCATCGGGTTCGCGGCGAAAAAGGTCGCCAAGCTCATCGCCGTCATCATCGGCATCGAGCTGGCGCTGTTCAAGTTCCTCGAGTCCGAGGGCATCCTGGAGGTGAACTGGGAGCGGCTCGGGGCTAACTTCCTCTCGGCGGGTGAAGCGGCGCAGGGTGCCCCACCGAACTGGGTGATGAGCATCCTCTCGACGCTGTCGATCGGCGCCGGCTTCACCGGCGGTTTCTTCCTCGGATTCAAGCGGGGATAACGCCACTCCGGTCCGTCCGACACTGAATCGGTCGCCGGCCGCCTACCGGGTGTTGATGTCGTCCTCGTCCCTGATGATGCGCGTCTCCGCCTCGCCCGTCGAGACCTCGTTTACCAGTTCGTAGAAGTCGTTTTGCATGCCGGCGGGGAACGTGACGACGCCGATCCACGATCCGTCCGGCTGCCACTCCTCCCGCTCGAGGTCCCCGTACTCCCGGATCTTCGCCTGACCGCTCCCCGCGTACTCGGCCGGGAGCTGAACGGCGACGGTGACCTCGTCGAAGCGGATGGGGATGACCGGCCGAAGCGCGTCGAGCGCGTCGTCGACCTGGTTCTCGACGGGTTCCATCGGATCGACGGAAAAGTCCGTCTCCTCGAGGGCGCTCTCGATGCGCTCGGGCGGGTGTGGCGCGTCGTCCATCTGGGGGTTGACCGCGTTCCGGGTGATGCGATTGATGAGCTGTCTGTGCTTCTTTTCCTGCATCTCCCGGCGCTGCTCGGCGGTGATCTGGATCTCCCCGCGCTTGATGACCTCGGGAATAATCTCCAGGGGAGCGGTCGTTTCGAAGACCTCCTTCAGCGCGTCCTCCGGCGGTCGATCGCCGCGGGAAGCGTCCTCGAAGACGTCTTCGGCAGCGATGACGTCCTCGAGGTCGTCCTCGAACTCGTCGCGTTTGATCGCGAGCGCGGCGTCCGGGTCGACGAGCACCTCGAACCGCTGCCCGTGGGACTCGAGGCGCGCCGTCACGGCCTCGTCCAGTGATATCATGGTCGAAGCTACTGGGGCCCGCTTCAAAGGTGTTTCCCGCTACCGACGGGGATTCGGCTCCCGTGACGGTCCGGGGTACCGCCGTTCCCGAACCGGCGTCAGCGCGGCGATCAGGCGTCGTCGCCCGCGTCGCCCTCGTCTTCCGGTCCGGCCCCGGTCTCGTCCTCGGATTCGGCGAGCAGATCGAACGACTCGAGGTACTCGCGGATCTCGTCGGGGGCGTGCGACCTGAATCGCGGGGTCTCGACGGGGACCGTCGCGAGACTGATCCCGGCGGGTTCGAGACCGTCGTCGTCGCTCACGCTCTCGAGCGCGGAGAGGGCGAGTTCGACGCCATCGTCGAGGCTCATTCCCTCCTCGTAGGACTCCTCGAGGTAGTCGTCGATTTCGTTCCGGTCGGCGCCCACGGCGAGGGCCTTCCACTCGTAGGGGGTGCCGGAGGGGTCGGTTTCGAAGAGTCGCGGTTGGCCGTTTTCGACGCCGCCGATGATGAGGGCGACCCCGAAGGGGCGGGCGCCGCCGACCTGGGTGTACTGCTGGATGTGGTCGGTGACGTCCTTGGTGAGGGTCTCGACGCCGATTGGTTCCTCGTAGCGGAGCTGGTTGACCTGGGCGTTTCGCC
>JBLGCL010000157.1:0-6866 GCA_047617305.1 Natronomonas sp. | reverse complement strand
CGAACCCCGTCACGGTACTGGCAGACGATCACCCCGCAGCGACGTTCTTTGCCGCGACCCTTGCGATCTCCTGGGGAGTGTGGACGGTCGGGTACGCGCTGACCGGCGGCGGGACACTTACTGAGGCGCTGATAATACCCGGTGGGTTCGGCCCGGCACTGGGGGCAGCGCTGGTCACGTGGCTGCGCGGCGACAGCCTCCGGGCGTGGGCCGCCAGCATCGTCGACTGGCGCGTCTCGCCGCGGTGGTACCTCGCGGCATTCGGCCTCCCGGCGCTGGCTGCGACCGGCGCGAGCGGACTCTACTTCCTCGGCGGCGGGCCCGTGACGGTCGACCGACTGCTCCGGATGGTCCCCCTTCTGCCCGTCCTCGTCCTCGTCACCGCGCTCGTCGGCGGCGGTAACGAGGAACCCGGCTGGCGGGGCTTCGCGCTCCCGCATCTCACCGAGCGCTTCAGCGCGTTCACGGCGAGCCTCGTCATCGGCGTCGTCTGGGCGGTCTGGCACTTCCCGTTGTTCCTCATGGGTGCACCGCGACTGCTCTCCGGGTCGCTCCTGCTGTATTCGGTGGTCGTCGTCGCCGTCTCGATACTGTTGACGTGGGTCTACGAGTCGACCGGGGGGAGCGTTCTGCTCGCGCTCCTGTTCCACGGCGCCATCAACACCGCCACGTCGTTCGTCCCCGTCCCCCGGGGCGCCATCGAGCAGTGGGGGCTGCTCGCCGACCTCGGCATCGTGACGGCCGTACTCGTCGTCACGCTCGCGGTTGTCGCTTACGACGCCCGCGGTGACGATGGCGTCTTCGACCTCCCGGTCGACGCGGCGACGGCGGCGACGGTCGCCGTGGCAGTGCTGGGCTTCGCCGTCAGCGTCGCTACGGTCGCCTCGATGCCGGATTCGGTCGTGGTTCACTGGACAGTCACTTCCTCGCTCGCGCTCACCCCCGACGACACCACGTCCGCCCGCCTCGCACTCTCGGTCCTCCCCGTGACCGCTACGGGAATCGCCTTCTGTAGTGCCGCCGCAGTCGGTCGTCTCCGCGAGCGCTCGGACGCGACCCGGATCGTCCGCGCGGTCGCGCTCGCAGTCGTTGCGTTCCTCACCCTCACCCACGTCGGTCTCGTTGTCGGGAACGTTCTCTAGATCCCCGACTTCGTCGGGGCGCAGGGACTGCTGGACGGCGGATCGAAGACTATGGGTCGAGGCTGAGTGGCGCAGTCGACGTCTCGGGGTCACCAGCGGGCTGGCCCCCGACGTCACGTCCATCCCAACCGGGGAGTGAGTTATCGGACCGATCGGCGACGACGGGAGAGAACGTAGCGCGAGGGACGTCCGGATTGCCCCTGGAACAACTACTTGCTCCCGGAGCGCGATTTCAGGGACACGAGAGAGATTCGATACCGTGCCAGACACCGACACCCTCAAGGACCGCGTCCGGACGGCGATCGAGGAGCATCGCGAGGAGATCGTCTCGCTGGCGAAATCCATCCAGGACGAACCGGAACTCGGGTTCAAGGAGACCGAGACGACCCGGAAGGTCGTCGAGACGTTCGAGGGACTGGGCCTCGAGGTCGAGGAACCCCTCGCGGTCACCGGCGCCCGGGCCAGTATCGGGTCGGGTGATCCCGTGATCGCGGTGCTGGGGGAACTCGACGCGCTGGTCAACCCCGAACACCCGAAGGCCGATCCGGAAACGGGCGCCTGCCACGCCTGCGGGCACCACGCCCAGATCGCGACCATGGTCGGAACCGCGGTCGCGTTCGCGACGACGGACGTCCTCGACGACCTCGACGGGCGGGTGGACGCGATGGCCGTTCCCGCCGAGGAGTACCTCGACCTGGGCTACCGACGGTCGCTCAAGGAAGACGGGAAAATCGAGTTCTTCGGCGGCAAGCAGGAACTGCTCCGCCGAGGATATTTCGACGACGTGGACGCGGCGATGATGGTCCACGCCGCCGACGACACGCCCGAACGAGAAGTCACGGCCCGGAACTCCACCAACGGCTTCGTCGGGAAGTTCGTGACCTACACGGGGAAGGCGTCCCACGCCGGCGGCGCGCCTGACGAGGGCGTCAACGCCCTCAACGCCGCGGTGATGGGGATGAACGGGATCCACGCCGCCCGCGAGCGGTTCCGCGACGAGGACGCCGTCCGCGTCCACCCGATCATGACCAGGGGCGGCGACGGGGTCAACGTCGTCCCGAGCGAGGTGACGATGGAGTCCTACACCCGGGCGAAGACGATCGAGGCCATCGAGGAGGCCAACGACGACGTGAACGCAGCGCTCGAGGCCGGCGCGATGGCCGTCGGCGCCCGCGTCGAGATCGACGACGAACCGGGGTACATGCCCCTGCGGACGAACGACGCCATGGTCGACACCTACGAGGCAAACGCGGCCGACGTGCTCGGCGAGGACGCGATCGTGACGGACTCGCCCCACCTCACGGGATCGACGGACATGGGCGACGTCTCCCAGGTCGTCCCCAGTCTCCACCCGTGGGCCGGCGGGTTCGAGGGCAACGTCCACCGGGAGGACTTCGCGGTCGCCGACGAGGAGATGGCCTACGTCACGCAGGCGAAGATCGTCGCCGGGACGATCGTCGATCTGCTCGCGGACCCCGACGCCGTCGAGGCGATCCGGGGGGCGAAGGCGTCGAAGAAGTCCCGCGAGGAGTACCTCGAGGACGTCCGGGCGTTCCAGGACCGGGTCGTCGGCGACTACATGAAGTGACCTCCGGGCGAGAGACCGTAACGGAGTAGATCGAGGAACGGTTCGACGACGCCCCAGCGACCCTCCGGACGCTGCTCGCCCGGCGGTCGATCAGGGCGACGGCCGCGTGCGCCCGACGGACGTCGTCCCCTCCGCGACCAGCGACGAGAACGATCACTCCCGGAACGAGAACTTCGCGGTCGACTGCTTCGAGACGGGGGTTCTGACGACGGCATCGCCGCTCACGCGACTGGTCGACGATCCCAGGGAAGCGAGGGCCATGCTCGGGGCCGTGACGACCGACGGGTCACCAGGGAGGTTCGATGGCGGTACGGAGGTCGGCAGGAGGGGCGCGAGGGGAAAACGAATGGGAGCAACCGGTGTGTCTTCGGGGGCGTTCGTCGCGTGTGGTCCGGGAGGGAGATACGGTCCGGGTGGCAACGAAACCCTCCTACCGACACGCACTATCGGTTCCGAGTGGTCAAAAGGACACGCCGGTGTTGTAGATTCGTTGCAAACCCTCGACGGAGGTTTGTCCTTCCGGAGGTCGCGCGTCCGGTTCGTTTCCGGGGGATCGGTCGCGCTCGCGACCCACGGTTCCCCCTCCGTGGGACGAGGACGTCCGCGGAGCTCGACCGACAACGACGCACCCGGGAAGAACCATCGAAACGGTCACGACGACGATTCCGGCAGGATCCCCGGCTCAACCGAACCGCTTTGTGGGCGGGACGAGAACGTTTTTCAGTGCAATAATGTCACGATTTCCCACGAGCGTCGTCGGCGATGCGTACACCAGCACTCGCCACTGGGAGTTACTGGAAACCCTGGTGGACCTCGACGACCGAATGCCCGGCCACGAGGGCGAGCGACTCGGTGCCGAACTCGTTCGCGACGCGTTCGCGGACGCCGGACTTCGGGACGTCGGCATCGAAGAGTTCGAGATCCCCGGCTGGTGGCGCGAGTCGTCGTCGCTGACCGTCGACCACGACCGACGGCACGTCTTCGACGAGGACTACCAGCTCCTCGCGCTGCCGGGGTCGCCGGGCGGAACGGTCGAGGCGGAACTCGTCGACGTCGGTCACGGGCTCCCCGAGGACTTCGAGGAGGCCGACCTGGAGGGGAAGATCGCCGTGGCGTCCTCGGCGACCCCGGAAACCCAGGACCGCTGGATCCACCGCGCCGAGAAGTACCACTTCGCCGTGGACCAGGGCGCGGCGGGGTTCGTCTTCCGGAATCACGTCGAAGGCTGCCTCCCGCCGACCGGGACGACCGGACGGAAGCGCGGACCGGGGCCGATACCGGCGGTCGGCGTTTCGAAGGAGGTCGGGGATCGTCTCGTCCGGTATTCGTCCGATCGCTCCCCGGCCGCGACCCTCGAGGTGGACGCCCGAAACGAACCGGCGACGTCGCGCAACGTCGAGGGCGCGATCGGTCCCGACACGGAGCGGGAAGTCCTCCTGACCGCCCACGTGGACGCCCACGACGTCGGCGAAGGGGCGAACGACAACGGCGTGGGGACGGTCCTCGTCGGGGAAGTGGCACGGCTGCTCGCCGGGATCGAGGACGACCTCGACACCGCAGTTCGCTTCGTCGTGTTCGGCGCCGAGGAGATCGGACTGTACGGGTCGTCCCACTGGGTTGACACGCACCCGAACGAGGCCGTGAAGGCCGTCGTCAACCTCGACAGCGTGGGCTATTCGAGAACCCTGAAGGTCCACACCCACCGGTTCGACGCCATCGGCGCGGCGTTCGAGGAGACGGCCGAGGAACTGGCCGTCCCGGTCGAGGTCGTCGATACCATCAAGCCCCACAGCGACCACTGGCCCTTCGTCGAGGAGGGCATCCCCGGCGTGGAGGGACAGGCCGTGAGGGACGAGAGCGGGCGCGGGTGGGGCCACACCCACGCCGACACGCTGGACAAACTGGACGTTCGCGACCTGCGCGATCTCGCGGTCGTCCTCGCCAGCGCGATTCTGAAACTGGCCGACGCCGACCGGACGATCGAACACGAATCGCGCGAGGAGATCCGCCAGGCGTCGGTCGAGGACGGTCACGAGGAGTGGATGCGAAACATGGACGTCTGGCCCTTCGAGGACCCGGAGTGAATGGGCGGTCGAAAGCGGTTGTTCCCGCCCCGACCGACGCAACAAAGGTGAAACCGTCGGTACCCTACCCCTGAAGGCCCCAGCATGACGGTCGCATTCGACTACGAGGACTACGACCTCGGGAGCATGACCTGGGAGGACGCTGAGGACGCCATTCCCGAGGCCGACTTCGTCGTCCTCCCGACCGGAAGCATCGAACAGCACGCGAAACACCTGCCCGTAAGCGTCGACACACTCCGGGCCGAGGACCTGACGCGCGAACTCGTCGAGGCCGCGCCGTCCCGCGACCTGTCGATGGTCAGGCTCCCGACGCTCCCGTACGGCTACTCCGAACACCACATGCCCCTCGCGGGGACGATCACGCTCCAGCCCGACACCTACCGCGAGGTGCTGGAGGGGATCGCCCGATCGGTCCACGAGCACGGGGCCGAGCGATTCGTGATCGTGAACTGCCACGGCGGCAACCGCGAACCGATGAAACTCGCCGCCGACCGGGTCCAGCGCGACACCGGGATGGAGATGTACCCGGTCCACTGGACGGACTTCGCCCGGGAGCAACTGCAGGAGCGCTTCGGCGAGGACTGGGGCCACGCCGGCGACCACGAGACGAGCGTCATCGAGCTGTTCCACCCCGACCTCGTCAAGCAGGAGAAGAAGGAACCCCAGGTCCGAAAGGCCGAGTTCGAGGCGCGCCAGTACGCCTATTTCCCCGACATCACCGAGCAGGGCGGGCTGGGCGATCCGACGAACTCGGATCCGGAGTTCGTCGAGGACGTCGTCGCCGACGCGACCGAGGACATCCTCGACGCGCTGATCGCCGACATGGACGAGAACGCTGGAGGATCGGCATAACGCGACTCCCGACCGTGATCGGCGACCGTTCCGGCGCATCGACCGCGGTTCGTCGGGGATTTAAGCCACGTCCACGATGATCGAATCGATGGACCTGGAGCCGCGGCGACTCGCCGCCTACGACGCCCTCGGGCTGACCGCGGGCATCTGGTTCCTGGCGAAGTTCTTTCGCTACGCGTTCCCGCCGCTGTTCCCGACGTTCCAGGCCGATTTCGGGCTCTCGAACACGCTGCTGGGAACGGCCTTCTCGGGGATGATGCTCGTCTACGCCGCGATGCAGTTCCCCTCAGGCGCGCTGGCCGACCGGTTCGGGTCGGTCCGGGTCATCGCGGCCGGTGCCGGGATCACCGTCGCCGCCGGGTTCCTGCTGACCGCCGGGGGCGCCGTGTCGATCCCGCTCCTCGGGACGGTGGCCGCCCTCCCGGTGATCCTGGCCGGGATGGTGCTCGTCGGCGCCGGGACGGGTGCGCACAAAACGGTCGCCATCCGGCTACTCTCCAGGATCTACCCGCACCGAACCGGACGAGCGCTCGGCGCGTTCGACACCTTCGGGACCTTCGGCGGGGTCGCCGCGCCCGCGGTCGTGGTCGCGCTGACCGACGCCCCCGGGTGGCGGATCCTCTTTTTCGGGGGCGGCCTCTTCGGCCTCGGCTTGCTCGCGGGGTTCGTCTGGCGAGTGCCGCGACGACTGGCTGACGTCGACGCGACCCCCGGAGCGGGGACGGAGAGCGACGGGGACGGGGATGGGGACGGGGAGAAGGAGGGGCGCAGGGGAGGAATCGGACGCTACGCCCGCCTGTTCGCCGACCCCACGTTCTCCACCTTCGTCGGCGTGAACGCGCTGTTCGGGTTCGCGTACAACGGGGCCGTCGCGTTCATGGTGCTGTTCCTGGTCGACGCCACCGGGCTCTCGTCGGTGACCGCAAACCTGCTGTTCAGCGTCCTGTTCGTGGTGAGCGTCGTCCAGGTGGCCACCGGCGACCTGAGCGACAGACTGGGCGAGCGACTCGTCATGGGCGCGACCCTCGCGCTCGCTGCCGCAGGCCTCGCCGGGTTGCTGGTCGCGTCGGGGGCCGTCCTCGCGGGCGGGGCCGTCGTCGCCTTCGGGGTCGGCAGCCACGGGTTCCGCCCGGTTCGGGGTGCCTACCTCGTCCAGCTGGTCCCCGACTCGGTAGCCGGCGGGAGCATGGGTATCGTCCG
>JBLGCL010000156.1:0-6880 GCA_047617305.1 Natronomonas sp. | reverse complement strand
GGGGCTCCGTCGTCGGCCTGCTCGGGCCGAACGGGGCCGGCAAGACGACGCTGATCAAGTGTGCGCTGGGGATCGTCATCCCCGACGCCGGGACGACGCAGGTGTTCGGCACGGACGTCGCCGAGGGCCGGCGGGCGGCGTACGCCGACGTCGACGCGATGCTGGAGGGTGCCCGCAACGATTACTGGCGGCTCACGGTTCGCGAGAACCTGCGGTACTTCGCGACGATCCACGGCATCGACCCGGATTCGGTGGCCGGGCGACACGACCGGCTGCTCGACCGGTTCGACCTCGCGTCGAAGGCCGACACGGCGGTGCGGGATCTCTCCCGCGGGATGAAACAGAAGGTGTCGCTCGCGAGCACGCTCGCGGGCGGCGCGGAACTCGTCTTTCTCGACGAGCCGACGCTCGGACTCGACGTCGAGAGTTCCCGGACCCTCCGGCGCGAGCTGCGGCGTCTCGCCCACGAGGAGGGACTCACGATCGTCCTCAGCAGCCACGACATGGGCGTCGTCGAGGACGTCTGTGATCGCGTCGTGATGATGGCGGAGGGGGAGATCGTCGCCGACGGCACCGTTTCGGAGCTGCTCGCGGGGGACGACAGCGACGCGGTTCGCGTCACGAGCACCGACATCGACGACGCCGTCGTCGCGACCCTCCGGAGGCGGTTCGACGTCGTTTCCGTCGACTCGATCGATGATCGCACGCGTGTCGAGGTCGGCGCCGCGGGCGACACGCTGTATGACCTGATGGACACGCTCCGGGAGGCGGGCGTCACGGTCGAGGACGTCCGAACCGTGCAGCCGGAACTGGAGGAGGTGTTCGTCGACCGGACCGGCATGGAACCGGACGACGTCAGCGCGCGGAGGCGGTCACCGTGAGCCGGGACGCCGACACGCGGAGGCGGTCACCGTGAGCCGGGACGCCGACACGCGGAGGCGGTCACCGTGAGCCGGGATGCCGACGCGGCTGCGACAGCCGACAGCGGCGGCGAGACGCTGCCCGGCGACGCTGCCGACCCCCGCCCGGCAACCTACTACCACCTCGCGAGGGCGGTGCTGTATCGGGAGTTCCTGATCTTCGTCCGGTACCCGGCGAACGCGATCGGCGGGATCGTCATCTCGCTTTTCTTCTTCGGGGTGCTGTTTTACGGCGGACGGCTCCTGGCCGGCCGGGCGCTGACCGACTCACTGGAGGGGATCATCGTCGGCTACTTCCTGTGGACGCTCTCGGTTGGCGCGTACTCATCGGTGTCCAACGACATCGGCAGCGAGGTGCAGTGGGGCACCCTCGAGCGCCACATCACCACCCCCTTCGGGTTCGCGCCGGTCGCGCTGCTGAAAGGGGCCGCCAAGGTCGTCCGGACGTTCCTCACGAGCGCGGTCGTGCTCGCGGTCATGCTCCTGCTCACGGGGACGCGTCTGAGTCTCGACCCGATCACCGTCGTCACGGTCGCGAGCCTGTCGATCACCTCCGTGCTCGGACTCGGCTTCGCGGCCGGCGGGATCACCGTCCTGTACAAGCGGATCGGCAACTGGCTCAACCTGCTGCAGTTCGGGTTCATCGTGCTGATCTCGGCGCCGGTTCTCGACGCGCCGTGGACCCGGGTGCTCCCGCTGGCACACGGGAGCGCGATGCTCCAGCGGTCGATGGTCGACGGCGTCCGGCTGTGGGAGTTCGGCCTCGCCGACCTGGGTCTGCTCGTCGGCGTCGCCGCCGCCTACCTCGGGCTCGGCTATCTCGTCTTTCACTACGCCACGCGGCGGGCACGCCGACTCGGCGTCCTCGGGGATTACTAACCCCTCACAGATCGGCGGTCCGGAACCGCCGGAAGCCGAGCACGAGGGGCACGACGATCCAGAGGGCGAGCAACAGGAGCGCACCCCACCAGTCGACGTAGACGGGCGTGCCCTCCCCGACGTACCGTCCCGCCCGATCCAGGTCGAATCCGGCGCGCATGAGGCGGAAGAACGACTCGCTCGGCCCGGCGAGCTGGAGCAACAGCCCCCAGTCGGGTATGGTGACGTTGCCGGGAATGCCAAAACGATGAATCACGCTGAACCCGAAGGAGACCAGCCCGCTCCAGAGGGACGCCAGGAGGAGGTACCCGCCGACGGCACCGAACGTGATCCGGCGGTCACTCGTGGTAGCCATCGACAGCCCCATCGACACCCCGACGAACGCCGCCCCGTAGAGGGCAGTCACGAACAGGAACCACGGGTACCACAGGGCACCGCCGGTCCCGTACTGGAACGCGCCGACGATGCCCGCGACGGCCAGCGCCACCAGGGTCGGGACGACCAGCACGATCGTCCGACCGACGAAGGTTCCGACGATGAGGTCCCTCCGGGAGTGGGGAAACGACAGCTCGAGCAGCAGGCTCCCGCTCTCGCGGTCGTCGGAGATCGATCGGTACCCCAGCAGAACGCCGAGCGCGGGGATGAACGTCCCGACGATTCCGACGAGTCCGTCGAGGAACGCGACGAAGGAGTCCTCGCCGAGGTACCCGTGTCCGACGGCGTAGCCGACGAACAGGATCGACAGGATGGCAAACAGGAGCCAGACGGTCCGGGACCGACCGGAGTCGCGGACGTTCTTGTGCGCGACGTCGCGCCAGCTCATGTGAGATCCCTCCCGGCGAAGCGCCGATACGCCAGCCCGATCGGCCCGACGGCCCAGAGCACGAACACGACGAGCGCCGCCCACTCACCGACGTACCACGGTCCGCCGACGCTCGCGCCCGGGTCGACGAAGCCGTTCACCACCCGGCTGAAGACGGAGCCGGGATCGAGGCCGAACACGAACTCCAGGACGGCCGGGGTGTCGTCGCCGATGATCCCGGCCTCACTGAGGCCGAGTTCGACCGCGGCCGTGATGCCGTCCCAGACGATCACGAACAGGAAAAACAGCCCGCCCGCGATCACGAGGGCGCGCTGTTTCGTCGACACCGACAGCGACGCGGCCACGCCCAGGCCGATCCAGACCGCGGCGTACGCGAGGGTCACGAGGACGAACCCGATAAACGGGAGCAGGTCGAGAGTTCCGAAGGGGTACACGACGAGCCACCCGGCGATCACCAGCGCCGCCAGTATCACGCCGCCCAACAGTCCGCCACGGCTGGCGAGTTTCCCGAGGACGACGTCCGCCCGGCTCTGTGGCAGCGACAGGGACAGCAGGATCGCCCCGGATTCGCGCTCGCTCACGACCGCGTTGTACCCCAGCAACACCCCGACGAAGGGGACGACCCCCGTGAACCAGCTGGTCGCGTACCCGGCGAACCGTGCGGTCGTGTGCGGTTCCTCCCCGAACAGGGGGTAGGTGTATCCGGCCGCGAGAATGGCCAGCGCGGGCAGCGCAAGCAGAAACTTCACCAGCCGCGGCCCGATGGTCACCCCCCGGTCGGTTCGAGCGATCGTTCGCCAGCCCATGGCTACTTGCCTCCGGTGTACTCGACGAACATGTCCTCCAGGGACGCCTCCTCGGTCCGGAAGTTCACCACGTCCACGCCCGCGTCGTGGAGCTCCACGATGACGTAGGATCGCGTTGACGTTGTCGTCGCCGGCGTCGACGACGACCGACCGCGCCGCGTCGACGCCGGTCCGTCGCAGGGCCGCCGGATCGTGGGGCGAGCCGTGGATGGCGGCGTATCCGTCGTCTGAGAGGTCCTTCGCGCGGTCCTCGTTCGACGAGATGAGAACGTAGTCGAGGTCGAGATCCTCGAGCTCGTCGAGGAGTACGGCGGAATCGCGACGGTACTCGCAGACGACCACGTGATCGCGTTTCGGGCTGAGACGCGCGTCGAGGTCCACCTCGGCCCCGGTGAACAGCGGGATGACGATCACCCTGAGCGTGAAGAACCCCAGTCCGATCCCCGAGAGTTGCATGAAAATCACGAAGAAATTCATCGCGGTGGACTCCCAGGGCGAGTCCGCCCCGTATCCCGTGGTGGTCATCGTCTCCACGACGATCCCGAACGAGTGGACGAGCGACTGATCCTCGCCCTCGAAGGTCGCCATCCCGACGTTGTAGAGGACCGCATACAGGGTCACGAGGGCCGCGATCCCGACCAGGTAGTAGGCGATGAGGCGGTTTCGACGCGAGAGGTCAACGGTCGACGGCGACCATCGATCGGGGAGCATCGAATACCGTCCGGGCTTCCGGTCACAGCGAAAAAAGGATTCGGCCGATGTCGGGGCAGAGGTTTTGTGCGGACTCGCAGGTCGAACTGGCCGAGGTGTAGCCCTACGGCGTCGGGGTGGGTTCATTCCAAATCACCGGTCACAGGATTTATTATGTCGCGATTTCGACGTTCTCGCCATGGGCTCCGAGACGACCGAGGTGGATCCGACCGACGTCGCGCCAGCGTGGGCCTGGGGGACGACGGCCGTCGTCGCGTTCCTGGCCGTCCTTTCGGTTCTCGTCGGCGGTGTGGTCCCGAGCGTGGTCACGACCGCCCTCGGCGCGCTGACGGTCGTCGGCGTCGTGTATCTCCTCTACCGGTGGGGCCAATATCGAGAGCCACCGTCCCGGGGGTCCGACGACGAATCGCGTCGCGAGAACGAGAAGAAAATGGGAGCGGAAGCCGGCGGATACGGTGGCGAGTCCGGCGCCGGAGGCTGATTTCGTTCGGCCCGGGCGGTTCGGTGGCGAGTTCACAATCCGCCCGCTCCGTTCCGTTCGCGTCAGGGACCGTCCGGCTGCGTGTCGCCGCACGGGTCGTCGACGGGATGCAGGAACGTCTGGAACTCCATCGTCCGTCCGTCGGGGTCGTCCGCGAAGAACTGGTAGATGTCGTACGCCTCGTTCTCGACCGGGGGATCGCGGGCGCGGTCCTCCAGGCGTTCGTACATTTCGTCCACCTCGTCCCTGGTGTCGTAATAGAACGTGACGACGCCGCAGTCCTCGGTGTCCTCGTTCTCGCAGAACCCGAACAGGAAGTTCCCGTGCTGGAGGATCGTGCACCCGGTCTGTTCGAGCCACACGTCCGCGCCGACGCTGTCGGTATAGAACTGGACGATTTCGTCGCGATGCTCCGTGCCGAAGAAGACGATGCCGGCCATGGTGGCGCCACGGAGCGAACCGTGAAAACGGTTCGCGAATCGGCAGCCGAGGGGGTTCCCCACTCCCGACCGGCGCCGCGTTCAGTCGGCTTCGAGACCGATCATGCCCGCCAACTCGTTGACGGCGGCGTCCGGTCCGGCGACCACGAGTTCGTCGTCGGACTGGACGACGAAGTCGCCGTCGATGTCCGTGATCAGTTCTCCGTCGCGTTCCACGGCAATGACGGTACAGCCGGTCCGGGAGCGGAGGTCCACCTCGCTGAGGCTCCGTTCGGCGATGGGCTCGCCCGTCGTCCTGACGATTTCGACCTGGGTCCCGTAGGTGATGACGTCCTCGTCGAGCACCGAGGCAGCCAGCATGCGGCCGCTGACGTGCGAGAGCGCGAGGACGTAGTCGGCGCCGGCGCGGTAGAGTTTGCGGAGGTTCCCCGCGTCGTTGGCCCTGGCGACGATCTCGACGTCGGGATCGAGTTCCCGGACGACCAGCGTCGCGAAGATCGATCTGACGTCGTTGTCCAGTGCGAGGACGATCGTCCGGGCCGACTCGACGCCCGCCTCGGTGAGGGCCCACTCGTCCGCCGCGTCCCCCACGACGTCCACGCCCGGGGCGTCGGTCTGGTCGATGACCGTCGACTGGACGTCCGACGCGGCGAGGACCTCGGTGAGTCGCGACCCGACGCTCCCGTGGCCCACCACGAGCACGGGTCCGTGGCGGTGACGCCGGCCCTCGGAGCGGGTCAGCGACTGCAACTTCGCGAGTTGCTCGTCCGTCCCCGCGACCAGCAGGACGCTCCGCTCGTCGAGCCTGAGGTCCGGGGGCGGCGACGGGACGAACTCGCCCCGATCCCAGACGCCGATGACGTTCGCGCCGGTTGATTCCCGGATACGGCTGTCCGCCAGACGGCGATAACAGACCGCGCTGCCGGGCTGGACGGTCATCTCGGCGATCTCGAAGTCGCCGCCGATCTCGACGGCGTCGCCGAGGGCCGCCGTCACCCGCGTCGTCACCTTGGTCGCCAGCGCCTCGCCCAGCGCCTCCTCGGGCGAGATGACCTGGTCCGCCCCGGCGTAGCGGTGGTACTGGGAATTGGCGGGGTCGTCGACGATGCTGACGATCCGCGCCTCGGTCGCCGTTTCGCGTGCCGCGAGGACGATGCTGGCGTTGCGCTCGTCGCTGGCGTCCGCGACGATCGCCCGCGAGTTCCCGGCGTTCGCCCGGTCGAGCGTTTCGGCCGTTTCGGGTTCGCCGTGGATCACTGACACGCCGGCGTCCTGCAGCGCGGTCGCCTCCTCGAGGTCGGAGGCGATCACGACGTAGTCGACCTCACGGGTATCGAGTTCCTCGACGAGCGACTCGCCGTGGGCCGTGTGCTCGCAGATCACCACGTGATCCGCGAGGTCCTCGTCCACGGTCCTCGGCGGGCGGGACTGGAACGCCTCCTCGAAAAGTGGCACGACGAACAGCGGAAGCGCGGCGAAGATCAGTACCAGGCCGGAGAACTGCATCGCGACCACGAGGAGATCGACCTGCCAGGTGGTCCAGTTCGGTGCGTCCGCCCCGAAGCCGGTCGTCGTGAACGCGGTGACGACGACCCGGAAGGAATGAAACAGCGACTGCGGCTGCCCCTCTAAAGCGTTCATCGCCACGTTGTAGACGACGGTGTAGAGCGCGAACGCGGCCACCAACGTCCCGAGGTAGTAGCCTATGCGGCGCTGCTGTGAAACCATCGTCGGTAGTCCGTCTGGGTCGCTGATAACGGTTCTGCCGTGACGACCCCGCTCGATCGGTCCGGCCGCGGGCCAGCGTCCTCACTCGGAGT
>JBLGCL010000155.1:0-6912 GCA_047617305.1 Natronomonas sp. | reverse complement strand
CCGAGGGGAACACTGAACACGAGCGCTGGCGCGCGACGCGCGGCGGTGCGACGGCGATCGCCTACGAGGACAAGGTGGTGATCCAGGGCGATCGGCCCCGGGACATCGAGGCGCTCCTGCGCGAGAACGGCGGCCGCGCCCACGTCTACTTCGACGGCGCTTGCAGGGGGAATCCGGGGCCGGCGGCCGTCGGCTGGGTCATCGTCAACAGCGACGGCATCGTCGCGGAGGGCGGCGAGCGGATCGGCGAGGCCACGAACAACCGGGCCGAGTACGAGGCGCTGATCCGTGCGCTCGAGGCCGCCAGGGACTACGGGTTCGACGAAATCGAGGTCCGGGGGGACTCGGAACTCGTCGTCAAGCAGGTCCGCGGTGCCTGGAACGCGGACGATCCGGGACTCCGGGAGCGCCGCGTCACCGTGCACGAACTGCTGGGCTCGTTCGACGAGTGGACCCTGGAACACGTCCCCCGCGAAGTGAACGAGCGGGCCGACAGGCTGGCGAACGAGGCGCTCGACGATGAGTGAACTCCCGGACGTCGCGGTCGCGGAGGTCGAACGCCTGACGCGACTGGCCCGTCGGGCGGTCGACGACAACGAACGGGCCGCCTATCGCGAACGCCGGGCGGAGATCCTCACGGAACACGGCTACGTCGCCCGGGTCCGCAACGACGACGTCGGCGAGACGCTCGTGTGTTATCCGGAGGACTGGATCGACGACGGCGGCGTCGTCAGGACCGACCGGATCGAGGATCTGAACCGCGCCGTGGAAGTGTCGCTCTCCGGCCCCGGCGATCCCGACGAGTGGGACGCGACGGATGCCCACAACCGGGAGGTCGCCGCTGCAGTCCGGGAAGAACACGGCGACGTCCACGGGGACAACGCCGAGGCGTTCGCCGATTTCATGAGCAACCACTACACGAAACGGGTCGAGGCGGCCACCCGGGACGAAATCGAGGAGTTCCTCGCCGAGTACTACCCTCGCAACGCCTGGCCGTCGGACGCACAGCGCGCCGTGATCGAGGAGTCCCTGGAGCACGTGTTCGACAAAACCGGCGGGTCCGAACCGCTCCGGGACTGACCCCCCGGCTATTCCATCAGCGACTCGATCTGCTGCTTCCGACTCTCGTCGGTCACGATCTTCGAGAGTTCCCACTCGAGCTGGTCGAGCACGGCGTCGAAGCCGTCGTCGGTGAGCTCGTACTGGTTGGTCCGCTTGTCCAGTTCGCTCTTCTCGACCAGTCCCATCTCGACCAGGTCGTCGAGGTTGGGGTACAGGCGGCCGTGGTTGACTTCGCTGCCGTAGTATTCCTCGAGTTCGCGCTTGATCGCCAGGCCGTACATCGGCTCCTCGGCGAGGATCACGAGGATGTTCTTCTGGAACGCCGTGAGCTCGCGTGCGATGCCAGAACTGCCGGTTATGGACTGTGCCTCTGACATAGAAGAATACATGTCACGACGCTATATAACAGTTCCCAACTACTCTCCGGTTTATCATCGAGTAATCCACACCCTCACACTGGACGTGCGCCGAAACTTTCGGTGAATCGGACGGTTTTTTAGCAACAATCGAGCGACAAGTGCCGGGGTTAGTCACCATCATGGCTAATTGTAGACTATTTCGTTTCGGTCTCCACTGACGATCGAACGAAACCCGTGGACTCCGCGGCGTTCGGGGGCAGGAATCCCCGGGCCTCCGGTCGGCGCGTCCGGTCGCCCGGGAGAATGCGAAAGGTCTAACCCCGCACCAATCCCAGCGACGAACCACATGGTGAACCTCTGGGAAGACCTCGAGACGGGACCGAACCCGCCCGAGGAGATTTACGCGGTCATCGAGTGCCTGAAAGGCGAACGCAACAAGTACGAGTACGACAAGGACGTCCCCGGGGTCGTGCTCGACCGGGTGCTCCACAGCAACGTCCACTACCCGTCGGACTACGGGTTCATCCCGCAGTCGTACTACGACGACGAGGACCCGTTCGACGTGCTGGTGCTCGTCGAGGATCAGACGTTCCCCGGGTGCGTCATCGAGGCGCGGCCGGTCGCGCTGATGCGGATGGACGACGACGGCGAGCAGGACGACAAGGTCATCGCCGTCCCGGTCGAGGATCCGCGCTACGATCACATTGCGGACCTCGAGGACGTTCCCCAGCACCTCCGCGACGAGATCAGCGAGTTCTTCGAGACCTACAAGAACCTCGAGGAGGGCAAGGAGACCGAAACGCTGGGCTGGGAGGACAAGGCCGCGGCGAAGGACGCCATCGAGCACTCGATGGACCTCTACGAGGAGCACTTCGGCTAACCGCCGGTTCCTCGAACGCACCCACATGTTCTACGAGCATCGAACCGACCGTAGCGACACGACCCTCAGGGACCTCCGGGGCGAGTACGAGGCCAACCTCGTTGCCGCGATCGAGCACGTCGGTGTCGACCGGGCGGTCGAGGAGACGGGGATCGCCAGGGAGACGCTGGAGGGATTGGTGGCGGGTTCCTCCCCGGATCTCACGCTCTCCGAGGCCGCGGCGATCCAGTCGCTGGCGCCGGAGGCGCCGGACGCCGACGCGATCGTGGACCTGGCCTGTGACCATCTCCTGCTGGGGATGAGCAACGCCATTCTGGACGTGGACGCGCTGGATCGCGAACTCGACCTGGATCTCGGCCCGAAGCGGATCCAGCGCAAACTCGAACGGCGCGAACCGATGACCTTCGAGGAGTTCGTCCGGTTCCAGGCCGCCATCGCGTCCGAGCAGCCGTGAAGGCCATCCGTCGGGAGGCCGTACCCCGGGTATGAAAGTCGCCATCTTCGGCTGTGGCTACGTGGGCCTCGCCCTCGGATCGTCGCTAGCGGACGCCGGTCACGACGTCGTCGGAGTCCGTCGGTCCGACGAGGGGCTCTCGGCGATCGAGGACGCGGGATTTCGGGCGGTTCGCGGCGACGTCACCGAGGCGGAATCGCTCGCGGACGTTCCGGACGCGGACTGGCTGGTCTTCGCCGTCAGCCCGAACGTTCGCGACGTGGAAACCACCCGCAGGGTCCACGTCGGGGGGCTGGAGACGGTCGTCGACGCGTTTGCCGACCGGGACTCGCCACCCGACCGCCTCGTGTACACCTCGACCACCGGGGTGTACGGCGATCACGACGGCGCCTGGGTCGACGAGTCGACGCCGGTCGAGCCCTCGACAGAGAAACTATCCGTCTTCGCCGAGGCGGAGCGGATCGCGCTGGACCGGGCACCCGTGGTCGGGATCGACGGCACTGTCGTGCGGTTCGCCGGGCTGTACGGTCCCGGCAGGTGGGGGTTCGACCGGTATCTCGAGGGGCCGGTCGCGGAGGGGTACGTGAACCTGATCCACCGCGACGACGCCGCCGGAGCGATCGAGTTCCTCCTCGAAAACGAACGGGCGCGCGGTGAGGTCGTCAACGTCGTCGACGACGAACCGGCCCCGAAGTGGGACCTCGCGGAGTGGCTCGCCGAGGCCCGTGACGTCGACCCGCCGTCGCGAGTGACCGTCGACGAATACCTGGCGGCGGCCGACCTCCCGCCGGCCGCACGGCGGCGGGTGGAGGCGAACAAGCGAGTTTCGAACGAACGGCTCCGGGCGCTGGGTTACGACCCCGCCTATCCGACTTTCCGGGACGGGTACAGCGAGGCGACCGACGCCGGCCGTTCGTCGTGAGGTCCGAGGACTGCGATTCGGATCGACGATGACAATATTCATGGGCGTCGACCGAGTGCCCGTATAGCATGGAAGGGGTCGTGGTGCCTACCGTAGGCGCGGCCGTCGGGCGGGTGACCGACGTGTTCGACGGCGTCGACCCCCTCGTCCTCGGTGCCGGCGTCCTCGGTGCCGTCGTTGTCGTCGTTCTTCTTGGGTTGCTGTATCGGTACTTGCGACGTCCGAAGGGCGCGCGGTTTCGTCGGGCGCTCGAACGCGCCGACGAGGTCGCCGTCCTGATGCATCCCAACCCGGATCCCGACGCGATGGCGGGCGCGATGGCTGTGGAACACCTCGCGGGGACCGTCGACACCGAGGCGACGCTCCAGTACCCGGGCCAGATCCGCCACCAGGAGAACCGGGCGTTCCGGACGGTGCTCGACCCCGATCTGGAGCGTGTCGAGTCCCGGGCGGACCTGGCGGCCGAGCAGGTGGTCCTCGTCGACCACAACGAGCCGCGGGGTTTCGCCGGCGCCAATGGCATCGACCCGTACGCAGTGATCGATCACCACCCCGGATCGGGAACCGGATCGGCGTTCACCGACGTCCGCCCCGAGTACGGCGCCTGTGCGTCCATCGTCGCCGAATACGCCGAAGAAATCGGGATGGACGTCGAGTCGCCGAACGGAAGCGACGAGGGATCGACCGACGACGCGATCCCCTCGGAGGTTGCGACGGGCCTGGTCCACGGGATCCAGACCGACACCGGCAACCTCACCCGTGGCTGTTCAAGCGACGACTTCGAGGCGGCCGCGTATCTGTACCCCGGCATCGAAGAGGACCTTCTCGACCGCATCGCCAACCCGCAGGTGTCCGAGGAGGTGCTCCTGCTCAAGGCCCGGGCGATCCGGGAGAAGGAAATCCGTGGCTCGTTTTCGGTCTGTGACCTCGGGGAGGTCGGCAACGTCGACGCGATCCCGCAGGCGGCAGACGAGCTGATGCAGCTTGAGGGCGTGACCGCCGTCGTCGTGGCCGGCGAGAACGAGGGCACGTTGCACCTCTCCGGACGCTCGCGGGACGACCGCGTCCACATGGGCGACACGATCGGGAGCGTCGTCGAGGACGTCCCGATGGCCGACGGCGGCGGTCACGCCCGGATGGGCGGCGGACAGATCTCGATCGATCACATGCAGGGGATCGGTCCCTCCGAGGGCCTCACGCGGGAAGAGTTGACCGAGCGGCTCTTCGCTGCGATGGCCGGCGAACGGTAGGAGATCGACCGTCGGAGACGGTTCCCGACGGTCGGGTACCCGGGCTTCGAAAGTCGGTGGAGAAGGATCAGCCCAGTTCCTGCCACTGGCCCCCACAATCCGGACAGGTGCGGATCGTGCCGATTTCGTCCGGATCGTTTTTGGTGTCCAGTACGGTCTCGCACTCGGCACACCGGAGCCGCTCGTAGGTGTCCCGTTCGAGGTCGCCCTCCCGGAGCCCTTTCCGGACTGTTTTCATGGACGCTCGTACGACGGCGACGACAAAAAACCCCGCCCCGATTTACCTTCGATTCGAAAGGTTTGAACGGACCCTTTCCGTATCTCCGGAGCGTGACCGACTCGGTCAGGATCTCCGAAGTTCGCCGTCGTCGGCTGTTCTCCTCGCTCTGTTCGATGGTGTTTCTGGTCAACATGGCCCGGATCGTGTTCGCGCCACTGCTCGAACCGTTCCGGGACACGTTCGGGTTGACCGCCGGTGCGGCGGGATTGCTCGCCACCCTCGCGTGGCTGGGGAGTGCCCTTCCCCGGCTGCCGACGGGGTACCTCCTGACGAAGGTCCCCCGCCATCGGGTCATTCTGGGGACCGGCGGTCTGTTGACCGCGGCGGCAGCTTTCACGGCTGCGTCAGTTTCGGTGCCGATGCTCTACCTCGGTGCGCTGCTGATGGGGCTCGCCAGCGGCGTCTACTTCATCGCGGCCAACCCGCTGATCAGCGAGCTGTATCCCGACCGGATCGGGCGGGTCATCGGGATCCACGGGACCGCGAGCCAGTTGGCCGCGGTCGTCGCTCCGTTGTTCGTTACGGTGGTCCTCGCCGTCGCAGGGTGGCGGTGGGTGTTCTGGCTGATCAGCCTCGGCGCGGCGGTCGCGACGGCGGCACTGTACGTCGTAGCCCGTCGGGCGACGATGCCGTCGGCGGGCGCCGCGGATCGGGACCTCCTGGTCGCCCTGCGCCGCCAGTGGCCGATCATCCTCAGCGGGGTAGCCATCATCGGAGCGACGGGGTTCGTCTGGAACGGCGTGTTCAACTTCTACGTGACCTACCTCGTCGAGACGAAGCTGGTGTCCGAGTCGATCGCCAACACGCTGTTGACGGCGGTGTTCGCGGCCGGCGTCCCCGCGTTCTGGTTCACGGGCCGCCTGGCCGACCGGGTGCCCCGCGTGCCGCTGATGCTCTCGATCCTGGCCGGGTTCGTCGTCTCGCTCCTCGCCCTGACGGTCGCGTCGGGCGTGTTCCAGGTCGCGGTCATGAGCCTCGTGATCGGGTTCGTCATCCACAGCCTCTTCCCGGCGATGGACACCTACATGCTGGGCTCGCTCCCGGACGAGAACCGGGCCAGCGCGTACGCGATCTACAGCGCGACGATGATGCTCGTGGGGGCGACCGGCAGCGTCACGCTGGGGACGCTCCGGAGCGCGGGGTTCGGGTTCGACCTGCTCTTCCGGGGCGCCGCGGTCGGCCTCCTCGGCATCCTCGGCGGTCTCCTCGTCCTCGATCGGCTCGACCGGCTCCCGGCTGGCGGGTCGACCTAACACTGTCGTTTGGGTCAGGGTTTTTGCGCTTGTAGGGCGACCCATATCACGATGGAATACGTCCAGGAACGCGTCGCGACCCTCCACGACCTCGTGGACCCGATCCCGGAGGCACCGGTCGACCGTGCGACGGTGGTCGTGCCGATGACGGAGCGGGAGTACGCCAGCCTGGCGACGGAACGGGTGCTGACCACGCTCGAGGCCGTCGACCCGGACCGGATGCTCGTCCCACTTCGAGCGTCGCCCGACAGGATCGCCCCGTTCCTCGAGTGGCTGGAGTCGTTCGACCTGCCCCTGGAGCTGTGCTGGTGCAACGCGCCGGCGGTCGACTCGTTGCTGGACGAGCACGGCCTCGGTGGCGAGTTCGGCAAGGGGCGGGACGTCTGGCTCGCGCTCGGACTGGCGGCGGCCGACTCGGAGTACGTGGTGGTCCACGACGCCGACGCGAAGTC
>JBLGCL010000154.1:0-6927 GCA_047617305.1 Natronomonas sp. | reverse complement strand
ACTATCGGGCACTCGATCCTCCGGCCCGGACGCGACTGGCCGATAAACTCGACGAGGTCGTCGAAAATCCCTGGCGCGACCCGTCGGACTGGGCTGAATCGCTGACTGGCGGACCGTACGATCGACTTCGCGTCGGAGACTGGCGGTGTGCCGTCTCGTTCGCTCACTCGGATCCGAGTTCGGTCGAAAGGTGATCCATGAGTTCCCAGACGACCCGCACTGGATTCGTGGACGAAAACTCGAACGGTTCGTACTGGTACGGGGCATCGGAGCCGGACCGTTTCTGAAAGTGACCCCAGCCATCGACGTGAGGGTTCGGCTCGTGGTGCCACCCGAAGTCGCCCGCCCCGACGCTAACGTGGAACGAAAACTGGGGCCGATCGTCGGGTGTCTCGCCGGCGAACCAGCGGACGGTAAGCGTGGCATCACCGGGGTCGACGTCCAGACGGTCGGTCGCCAGCTGGGCGACGACCTGCGTGAACTCCCCCGACGGAAACCCTTGAACCGTGGCGATCGACGGGTGGCGTTCGAGTTCCCGCCGGATCTCTCTGAGCGCCCGATGCGACGCTTCCGCAGAATCGTAGGAACGGTCGCCACCGGGCATCGTCAGGCCGACGCCGGATAATCACGGCTGTACGTCGCGTAGTTCTCGATGGCGTCCTCGACTACGTCGAGGCGATATCGGACGAGGTCCCAGTCGTTCGCGGTCGCGAGGATCTCCCGCGTCGCCGCCGACTCGTCGGTCTCCGCGGCCAGTTCGCGGAGGGCCTCGGGCGAATCGACCGCGTACTCGTCGCGCCACGCCCCGATCCGCTCCTGTAACTCGGCCTTCAACCGAATGAGGCCGTCGTGGTCGTGCTCCTCGACGAGGTTACGAAGCGTTTGGAGGCGCGTATGAAGCGGGTCGGGCGAGTAGGTAGCCGCACCTCCCCGTTCGCCTTTCAGGAGGACGTTCATGTCCACGAGTCGTTCGAGATGCTCCCGCGCCGTGTTCTCCGCGACGTGGGCCTCGTCCGCGATGTACGACGCCGACCTGGGTTTTGATACGGTGCTCGCGACCGACCGGACCCGATCGAAGGCGCTCGTCTCACGTTTCCACGCGTCGATCCCGGGCTGGTCGTCGGGCATGCTAAGAGCTTGCGGCTCTTGATCAATAAAACTATTTAAGAATAGAATATTCTATCTTCTTTCGGGGTTCCCCTCCCCGGGCACGATCGGCAATCTCGGCCAAGATCGGCGACTATCGAAGAGACATCACTGCAATGTGAAACGGGTTGAATGACCACAGGGAGCCAACCCGCGACTCACCCGCCGTACACCGCGCCCGTCAGCCTGACGAGCGTCCCGTCCGCGAGTTCCGTGTCGGTTCCGTCGCGGTGGCGGACGTCCTTCCCGTCCACGGTGATCGTCAGGCCCTCGCGGCGCTCGCCCCCGGCCAGGAGGTCGAGGTCGGGATACGCCGTCTCCAGGTCCGCGAGGAGGTCCCCGACGGTCGCGCCGTCGTCGAGGTCGCGATAGACAGTCTTCTCGCCGACGGGATCACGGAGCGGGCCGTAGAACGCGCACTCGATCTGCACGGGGGGTGATTGGACGGCGATGGCTTGTATCCCGCGGTCGGGGTTGCAGCTGCCGGGATCGGGAGTCGACCCGAGAAGGTCGAAAACAGACGCGTCCCGCCACGCGTATGGTGACGGCCGACGTTGGTCGGGCCATGCCCATCAGCGTCCTGCTCCCCGAAGGCGACGTTCCCCCGGTCCGGTTCGCCACGCGCGCCGAGGACCGCGGCTACGATACCCTCTGGACCGGCGAACTGTGGGGTCGCGACGCGTTCGTGACCCTGGCCCGCGCCGCGGCCGCGACCGACGCGCTCGGCCTGGGGACCGCGATCGTCAACGCCTACTCGCGGACGCCGGCGGCGATCGCACAGGCCGCCGCGACCCTCGACGCGGCGACCGACGAGCGCGTCCGCCTGGGGATCGGGACGAGCACCGAGACGGCGATCGAGAACGTCCACGGCCGCGCGTTCGACCGTCCCGCCCGCCGGCTCCACGAGACCGTCGAACTCGCCCGTGCGATCCTCGATGGAGACGGCCGTGTGGACTACGACGGCGAACTGGTCTCCGCCGAAGGCGTCCCAGCGCTCGACGTCGACGTCCCCGTGTACGCCGCCGCGCTGGGTCCAGCCACCCGCCGGGCGACCGGCCGCGTCGCCGACGGCTGGCTCCCGCACAACGTTCCCTTCGGGGACCTCGACGACGCGTACGAGGTCGTCGCCGACGCCGCGAGCGAGGCCGGGCGCGATCCGGACCTCCACGTCGCACCGTACGTCCCGTCCGCCGTGGCCGACGACCCCGAAGAGGCGACGGCGGCGATCCGCCGCCACCTGTCGTACTACGTCGGGAGCGGGGAGGGCTACCGGCGGGCCGTCGCCGACCGGTTCCCGGAGGCGGCGGACCGCGTCGCGACTGCCTGGCAGGATGGCGACCGCGACGCCGCCCGGGAAGCCGTCACCGACGAGATGGTTTCCGCCCTGGGCGTCGCCGGCACGCCAGAGTCCGCCCGGGAGCAACTCCGGGCGATCGCCGCGATCGACGTCATCGACGAGCCGATCGTGGTCGTGCCGACCGGAACGAGCGAACCCCTTCGTCGGCGGACCGTCGACGAACTCTCCCCTGAGAAGCTCTGAGAAGCGAAGTGTTGACCGAGAGGCGGATCAGCTCGACGGCGAGAACTCCGTGCAGACGTTGCCGACGTCGATCTCGGTGACCCGCTCCCACCGGGAGCAGTAGGGCGTGCGGTCCCAGTCGTCGAGGAACCGGAGGTGCCGGCAGACGCCGCAGTGCGGGTGTTTCGCCGCGAACTCGTCCGAATCGACGCCCAGCGCCTCCGAACGGACGGGGTCGGTGCTCATACCCGGAGGTACGTAAAAAGGAGTGTTAACTGTTGACGGGGATTCCCACCCGTCGGGATCAGTATCGTTCGGTCGGGCGGCGACATCGCTCCCCGTTCCCGTGTGACGCGGTTTCCATTCTCACGATCTGGAAATGGACCATCACTCTAAGGCGGATGGTGGGGATCAACTTAAAGGAGGGATTGATAACGTGCCACACACAGGACCGTCCGGGCCCCAGTGGCCGGCCGAGAACGCCGGCCGGTTCGAGGGCCTCGAACGGTACACGGAACGCGCGCGGGAGCGGACCCGCGCGCCCGTGGACGAGGCGGAGGTACTGATCCCGGACGGGGAGATCTACGTCCTCCCCGACCGGTGCAAGGAATGTGGGTATTGCTGGGAGTACTGCCCGAAGGACGTCCTCGAGCGAAGCGACGAGGCGAACGCGAAGGGATACCGGCATCCGCGGGTGGCCGACGGCAAGGAAGACGCCTGCGTCGACTGCGGGATGTGCACCTGGATCTGTCCAGAGTTCGCCATTTTCACCGAGGAGGAGGCCAAGCGACCGGCGAACGAGACCGAAGTGCCCGACGACCCCGAGTCGGCGGAGGTGAGCGACTGATGGCGGCCGAGAGCAGCGAGCGACCCGAGACCGACGACGACCGAGCCCTGCTCACCGGCGAACACTTCATGAAGGGCGACATCGCCGCGGCGGAAGGCGCCATTGCTGCGGGGTGTCGCTTCTTCGCGGGCTACCCGATCACACCAGCGAGCGAGGTCGCCGAACGGATGTCCGAGCGCCTGCCGGAGGTCGACGGCGACTACATTCAGATGGAGGACGAGCTGGCGAGCATGGCCGCCATCGCCGGCGGGTCCAACGCCGGGGAGAAGAGCATGACCGCGACCAGCGGCCCCGGCGTCAGCCTGATGAACGAGAACCTCGGGCTGGCGGTCATCACCGAGTCGCCCTGCGTGATCGTCAACGTCCAGCGCGGCGGCCCCTCGACGGGCATGCCGACGCTGCCGGCCCAGGGCGACGTCATGCAGGCGAAGTGGGGCAGCCACGGCGACTATCCGATGGTCGCCTACGCCCCGGACGGCCCGCAGGACATGTTCGACCTGACGATCGCGGCGTTCAACACCGCCGAGCAGTACCGGACGCCGGTGATCGTCCTGGCCGACCAGACCGTCGGGCACATGACCGGCAAGGTCGAGATTCCCGAGTCGGTCGAGACGGTCGACCGGCCGACGCCGAGCGGGGAACCGAACCCAAGCGAGTTCCTGCCGTTCGACGCCGAGCACGACGTGCCCCCGATGGCCGCCGCGGGCGACGGCTACCGGGTGCACGTGAGCGGGCTGACCCACGACCAGCGCGGGTACCCCGACATCGACCCCGACACCCAACTGGAGATGATCACCCGGATGTTCGAGAAGATCGAGGGCAACCGCGACGACATCGTCGAGACCGAGGCCTACAGGCTCGACGACGCGAACGTCGCCATCGTCGCGTACGGGTCCACGGCCCGTTCCAGCCGGCAGGCCGTGCGTGACCTCCGCGAGGACGGCCACGACGTCGGCCTGCTGCGCGTCGTCACGCCCTGGCCGTTCCCGGTCGAGGAGATCGAAGCCCTTTCCGAGGCGATGGACCGGATCGTCGTCGCCGAGATGAACCTCGGCCAGTACGTCCACCCGGTCCGCGAGCACGCGACCTGCCCCGTCGAGAACTACACCCACCAGGGCGGCGAGATCCCCGAACCGGGCGCCATCGCGGACTTCGTCCGGGAGGTGATCGCATGAGTCAGCAGGCCTCGCCGGCCCAGGTGGCCGACGAGCACCCGAACGACGACGTCCTGCGCGGGGAGCGGATCCCGCACATCTGGTGCCCGGGCTGTGGCCTCGGGACGGTCATCAAGGCCTACGCCGAGGCGGTCCGGGGGACCGAGAAGACCCTCGACGAGCACGTGGTCGTCAGCGGGATCGGGTGCACCGGCCGGGCGGCCGGGTACGTCAACACCGACTCGTACCACACCACGCACGGCCGGGCAATCCCCTTCGCGACGGGGATCAAGGTGCCCAACCCGGATCTCGAGGTGAGTGTCATCTCGGGCGACGGCGACCTGTTCAACATCGGCGGCAACCACTTCATCCACGCCGCCCGCCGGAACATGGACCTGACCGTCGTCTGCGCGAACAACTTCAACTACGGCATGACCGGCGGGCAGTTCGGATCGACGACGCCCCAGGAGGCGATCACCTCCACGACGCCGTACGGCAACTTCGAACGGTCGTTCAACCTGCCCCTGGTCGCGGCCAGCCTGGGCACGCCCTTCGTCGCCCGGTGGACGACGCTGCACCCGCGACGGCTGTCCGACGCGATCGAGACCGCGATGGAGACGGACGGCCTCGGGTTCGTCGAGGTGCTCTCGCCGTGTCCCGAGGGGTTCGGCAAGCCCAACGACTTCCCCGAGGGACTGGACATGATGGAGTACTTCGAGGAGCACTGCGTCGTGGACTCGACGGCGGACGTCCGCGACGTCGGCGTCGACCTCGACGACGAGACGATCGTCCTCGGGAACTTCGTCGAGGACGAGGACACCCGGTCGTACATGACCGCCAAGGAGGAATATCTTGCAGACGCGGACGTCGCGGGAGGTGACGGGAAATGAGTCGCACCGAGTTCCGGTTCTCCGGGTTCGGCGGCCAGGGCGTGATCACGATGGCCCACATCGTCGGCCACGCCGCCAGCATCCAGGGCGGCATGGACGCCACGATGACCGAGGCCTACGGCCCGGAGAAGACCGGCGGCTTCTCCCGGGGCGACGTGGTCGTGGCCGGGGACGAGATCGACTACCCCGGCGTGATCGAACCGGACGTCATGATCGCCTTCGCCCAGGACGCCTTCGAGCGCGACGCCGACTCGGTCCGGGACGGCGGCCTGGTCGTGGTCGAGCGCGACCTCGTCGATCCGAGCGACCTGGAGGAGCGACGCCCGGACGTCGAGGTGCTGCGCGTCCCGGCGGTCGACGTGGCCGAGGAAGTCGGCCGGAAGGTCGTCGCGAACATCGTCATGCTCGGCGCGGTGATCGACGCGGTCGGCGACCCGCCCGCCGAGGCGGTCCGCGAGGCGGTCCGGGACGTGGTTCCCGAAGGTACCGAGGACCTGAACGAGGAGGCCTTCGAGCGCGGCCTCGCGCTCTCCGACGCCGAACGGGAGGTGGCACCATGAGTACCGAACGCGAACACGACCAACTGACCGATACCGGTCCGGTAACGCACGAGACGATCGACGGCGACGTGCTCATCGTCGGCGCCGGTATCGCGGGCATCCAGTCGGCCCTGGACCTCGCGGACGGCGGGATCGAGGTCGTCCTGGTCGAGAAGGAGCCCGGCATCGGCGGCAAGATGGCCGCGCTGGACAAGAACTTCCCGACGCTGGACTGCTCGATCTGCATCGAGGCGCCGAAGATGTCGGACGTGATCCAGCACGACAACATCCAGGTGCTGACGCTGGCGAACGTCACGGATCTCTACGGGGACGTCGGGGACTTCACCGCCGAGGTGTACCAGCAACCGCGCTTCGTCGGCGACGAGTGCACCCGCTGCGACGATTGCGTCGAAGCCTGTCCGGAGACGACGACCAACGAGTTCGACGAGGGGATGGCCACCCGGACGGCCATCTACACGCCCTTCGAGCAGGCCGAGCCCGGGCCGTACGTGCTGGACCTGGAGACGTGCATGAACGAGCCGCCGAACTACATGCCCTGCGACCGGTGCCAGGAGGCCTGCAAGCCGGACTGCATCGACTTCTCGATGACGCCGACGCGCTACGACGTGAACGTCTCGTCGGTGATCGCGGCCACCGGGTTCGACGTGCTCAACCCGCAGGTCGTCGAGGAGTACGGCTACGGCGACCACCCGGACGTGGTGACGAGCATGGAGTACGAGCGCCTGCTCGACGCCGCCGGGCCGACCGAGGGCCACATCGTCAAGCCGTCGGACGGCGAGGAACCCGACAACATCCTGTTCGTGCTCTGCGT
>JBLGCL010000153.1:0-6930 GCA_047617305.1 Natronomonas sp. | reverse complement strand
TGTCACCGAGTATTATCGTCTTCGCTGGCGAATCGAAGATTGGCACAAGGCGCTGAAAACAGGCTGTAAGATCGAAGAGCGACAACTCCAGACGTGGGAGCGTATGGACGTGTTATTGGGTATCTACTCGGTGATTGCGTGGAAAGTGCTGGAGTTACGGGACCTCGCTCGTGAGGACTCAGCGGCTGATCCAGACGTGTTATTGAGCGATGCCGAGCGGGCAGTTCTGGAAGCAAAGTTTCCAGAACTGTGCGGGAAGGCCGGCAAAGCCTACGCAGTGAGTGTGGCGAAACTCGGTGGCTATCTTGACCGCAATTCAGATCCGCCACCAGGATGGCAGGCAATGTGGAAGGGGCTTCAGAAGGTCCGAATGTGGGCGGAGGGCTACGAACTCGGCGCTGAATAAGCGGCAAGCCGCTCATTCAGCGGAATCAGGCGAAACGCCGACCCCTATCCTCGGCCTCATTGAGAGAGATCTGTGAAAGAACCGTGATTTGCCAAGAACAATGATTGCTGCCTGATCAATTTTCTTGTCTCACCCCTGGGTTGAGTTGATCTTTCTATTGAGCGTTGAATTATGGGTAAGAGACAGCTCTGTAGGCAGCACTCCGCTTGTGTCAGTTGCTAAGGGTTTCGACGGAGGCAAACTCGAATAACTATCTATAAATATGTGGAATATTTACTATATTGTGCAGGCCAAATCAGGATTCGCCTGAGTATCACCGGCCTGCACTTGAGGGTGGGCAAGGAGCACGGCAGGCCGTTTTCTGCCGTTTTTTGACGGTGGAGACCGGGGCCTGCAGGTGTAGCACTCTACCACAGTCTGGCCCCGTCCAGCGGTCAGCGCGGGTCGGTCGCATTCGGGTGCCCCTGTGACCGGAATGGAGACCAGGGCCTCACTGTCCCCGTTTTCGAAGAAAAATCGAGTACGAAGTGAATCCCGGTCGAGGGGGAATCTAGCTCATCCTGGAGAAGATACCAGGGAACACCGGCAATGTGATGCTATTTCCCTCATATTTTTAACGAACTGTTGAGAAGGTCATCTGTCGGTGGGAGAAACGAAATCTGGTATTTCCCGTGTGTGTGAGGCACCCTGTGGAGCCAGCAGTGGACATGATATCAACCGGGAATCGTTCCCTTCCCTGGTGCGTTTCTCCTATCGACACCCGTCCATTCCGTCGACGGTCTCTCGTTGTGTGGTTACACCGTAATCGCAGCGGTCGATATCCCCGTGACGGCCTCGAGTGTCACGCAGGCTGGCGCGACGAGTCCCTGGAGCGGACCGTTTCACGACGACATTGATCGCCTTCGCCGTCGTCCGGTCGGACCTCTGCGAGGGCAATAGCGCCGGCCTGTCGTCGTCGCGGCCGGAGAGAACGGGTATGTCGGCCTTGTTGAAATTCTCTAACTGCGATAGGTATCGACGAGTGTGCTGCATACGGGGCGCGCATCCATCGGGAAGGATGGAACCCAATAACGAGCGTCATCAAGAACGGGTATGGGAAAGCCACTCACTCGGCGAACGGTCGCCCGGATCACTGCCCTCGTCACAGTCGGAGGATCGATCCTGCTGGGATGGCTGGTTGATGCCTTCGATATCGACGGTGCGGAGGAGGAGTCGCCGGACGAAGAGGGCCCGATACCGAAAGACGAATCGGTTCCGTTACCACGCCCTGATACCGCTGCGGGCGACAAACGGGTAGCAGATGCCATCGCGAACCGGCGCTCCCGTCGTGAGTACGGAACGGAACCGCTCACAGCCGCGGAACTGGGGCAACTTCTCTGGGCTGCCCAGGGGATCACGGAACGGCATCAAACTGCCGTTGATTTTCGCGCCGCCCCGAGTGCTGGGGCGACCTATCCGTTGGAACTATTCGTCGTCATCGGCGACCCCGGTGTCGACGACCTTGATCCCGGCATCTACCACTACGATCTCCACGAACACAGGCTCGAACGGATCGAGAGCGGGACTGTCCAACCGGAACTGGAACGCGTCGCGCTCGATCAGGAATGGGTCGGCACTGCCGCCCTCGACATCGTGATCACCGCGGTCGACGAGCGAACCACACAGCGGTACGGTCGTCGGGGCCGACAGCGATACGTGCCGATGGAAGCGGGCCACGTCGGCGAGAACATCTATCTCCAGGCCGAATCGCTCGGTCTTTCCACCGTCGCCATCGGTGCGTTTCGCGATACACCTCTCCGGAATCTCCTCGGCGTTCCCGATTCCCACCGCCCGTTGTACATATATCCCGTGGGCCAGCGGGCATGACCGGGACTCCCTGGCTCACGCGCCTCCAAACTATCAGGGAACCGGTCGGCGTAGGTGTCGATATGCCCGTCCTCACCGACCTCACGTTCAGTCATCAGGGGCTCGCAACCACGACACTGGTCCTCGCCTTCCTCACGGCACTCACTGGGTTCGTCCTGCTCGGCATCCGGTACGGCCTCCCCCCACGGGAGCGCGGACAGACTGTCGTCCGCTGGGCCCACATCGTCCTTGGCGTTTGTATGACCGTGTACCTCATCGCTACATACTACATCGTCCCGATCTGATCCAGTCGTCCCCTCGATCCATCAGCCGGCTTCTGACGCCGGGCGGTCGGGTTTCCGGACGCTGATGGATGTATAGCGCCTGTGGGGAACGTTCTGATGACTCCCGTCCGTCGCTATATCCAGTTCGTAAGGGTGCGGATCGCCGGCGAGCGTCGGGGTGCGGTTAGTTTCCGGTTCGTATCCGGTTCCGGGGGTGGCTTCGCGCGAACGCGATTCCTCCGTTTCTCCGGGGTTGCGGACCGCTACCGAGTGACCCGTGTCGTATAAGAACCGACCGGAGTCGACATGGGACCGCCCGGATTCGAACCGGGGTCACGGGCACCCAAGGCCCGAAGTATACCAGGCTAACCCACGGTCCCGCATCTACCCGTATCACAGGCGTCCTGTAAAGCGTTTCGTACTGGTATCGCCACGAACGCCCGCCGGACGGCTCAGGGATCGATCGAGGCGGCCCCGACCGGCGTCGCCGCGTCAACGGTCTCCAGCAGATCCAGGCGCTCCAGCGTCGCCCGGGTCGGCACCCCCTCGGCACTCCAGCCACGCACCGCGTAGTACTCGTCCAGGGTCGCCTCGAACCGCTCCCGCGAAAACTCGCCGTCCTCGTCCAGCGCCGCGGGCACGCCGTCGGACTGGCGGTCGAACCCCTCACGGACGTTGAACAGCCGGGTCATCGTCCAGATCCGCTCGCCCGTCGGTGCCAGGTCCCCGTGGGGCCAGTCCACGGCGTCCAGCCACTCGGCGGGGTCGAGCACCTCGCCCACGAAGTCGTCCGCGATCAGGCTCCACCGGACCGACCGGCGGTTCTGGGCCGCCGCGACGGCCCCGGCGACGCGCGCGGGCTCCCAGGGCGGGTCGAAGGCCTCCTCCTCGACCGGGCGGGCGCGCCGGTGACAGGCGCCGCGATCGCTGGTGGCGTAGGCGAGCGCCATGCCCGGCGATCCACGGGGGTCGTACGACGGCATGGCCATCCCCTTGACCGTCGGGATGAACTCGCCGTCGTCGAACGACGCGGCGGCCGCCTCGATCCCGTCGGCCAGCGCGTCACCCAGCGGCGTGGATCGGGTGGCGATCTCCCCGAGCAGCGCCCGGGCGCCGTCAGGATCCGAGAACGCGAGGTCGCGGTCCACCAGCCCCTCGCTGGCCGCCAGGATCGCCAGCGCGACCGCGTTCCCGGCGTCGATGAGGTCCAGTCCCAGACGGTTGCAGCGCTCGCCCAGCGCCGCGACGGCGTCGAAGTCGTCGAGCCCGAGCCCCGCCCCCAGGGTCATCGCGGTCGCCCCGCGGGGCACCGACTCGCCCTCGTCGGTGTCGACGCGGAACCCGCCGTCCTCGGTCCGTTCCGTGGCCGCCTCGCGGACGGCCTCGATGCCGACGTCCGCGGCCCCCTCGAACCCGCGCTCCTGCCAGCCGGCCGACGGCAGGACGTCGGTCTCGTCGGCGAAGTCCACGGACTCGGCAGTGCCGCTGGCGTCCAGCCACCGGCCCACGTCCGTCGTCTCGTACCGGGACTCGTCGCGGTCCCGTAGCGTGGCCACCGAGTCCGGCGGATCGACGGGGTCGCCCCTGGCGACGACGGCCTTCAGCCGCTTGGCGCCCATCACGGCGCCCGCGCCGCCGCGGCCGGCGTGGTGCTCGGCCGCGTCGGAGGCGATGGTCGCGAACGCGACCTCCTCCTCTCCCGCCGGGCCGACGCAGGCCATCGCGCCGTCGTAGGCCCGGGCCGTCTCGACCGCGTCGGCGCCCCAGACGTCGGTCGGCTCGATCCGGCCGCCCCCGTCCTCGACGACGAGCGCGACCGGTTCGTCCGCCCGCCCAGTCACGAGGATCCCTAGGTGCTCGTCGAGCGCACCGGCGAGTCGGGCGGGGAAGTCACCGCCCGCGTAGGAGTCGAGGAACGTGCCGGTGAGCGGCGACTTCGTCACCGCCGCGTAGCGCTGGGCGCCCGGCAGCGCGCCCGTCAACGGGCCGAGCAGGAACATGAGGACGTTCTCGGGCCCGAGCGGGTCGGTCCCGGGTGCGAGTTCGTCGTAGAGGTACCGGGCCCCCAGCCCCTTGCCGCCGAGGTACCGGCGACGCCACTCGGCGGGGACGGGGTCGGAGCTGACGCGCCGGTCCGAGAGGTCGACCCGCAGTAACCGATCCGGGCGTCGGTAAGTCATCGGACCGGGAGTTGGGAAAGCGCGCGTATAAGCCCCTCGGGTCTGGAAAGGACCGGGAGGACCGCGTCCGGCCCCGACTCGCGTCGGTAACTCGCCCGGGTCAACGCTCGACCACGTCGATCACCTCGCCCCGGTTCATCCGGGTCACCGCGACCCGGTCGACCCGGTCCGTCCGGTCGAGTACCCCGGCCGCGATCTCCCGGCCCACCGCCGCCAACTCCGGCGTGTCGGCCATGTTGACGACCGGGACGACGGTCGCGTCCCTGGGGACGTCCCTGAGTCCGCCCTCGCTACTGGCGAGCACGGCGGCCACGTCCGCCGCCGCGATCCGGTCGCCCTCGGTGCGGCCGGTGATCGACGCGACGCGGTCGACCCGGTGGACCCGGTCGTCGGTCAGGGGCTTCCCGACGACACGGGCGCTCGCGACGGGAAGGACGGTGTCGGCGGTTGCCGGGATCCGGGGCTCGCGCTCGTTCGGCGCCTTGAGACGGCGGTTCCTGGCGCCGTCGGCCTTCACGAGGACCGACGCCACGGGCTCTCGCCCGGCGTCGTCGGTCCCGCGACCGGTCGCCCGGGGCCCGCGCAACACGTCGGCGGCGAGGTCGTCGATTACGCCGGTCTCGTACCCCCGATACCGGTCGTTCCGGTCGCGCTCGGGAACCACGCCCAGCGGCCAGTCGTCCTGTTCGGCGTCCTCGACGGCCGCGACGGGGTCGTCCGTCACGGCGACGCGCGATACGTGCGCGTCGAAGATCGGGATCCTGACGGTCGCGGTGACGAGCGCCCGGTCGAACCGGTCGGCGAGCGCGTACAGCGTCGTCTTCTTGCCGCCCGCACCGACGACGGCGACCACCCCGCGGGCCGCGAGGGCGTCGACGAGCTCCATGGTCGTGGCGAGCGGTTTCGGCGGCATAACCGTTCCGTAACGGTCCCGTCGGGACGGGGTTCGCGACCGACGACGCCCGCCGAGCGTCGGTGGCGCGAGCCCCAGTCTCGTCGCGCCCGGAGTCACAATCGACCGGGGGTACGAATCCGATCGTCGACCCCTCAACAGACCGCACCTTTTTGCCAACCCCCCACATACGGTGCTCTATGCGGTTCGTCATCATCGGCGCCGGACGAGTGGGTCTCCGGACGGCCAGGGTACTCGAGGAGGAGGGTCACGACGTCACGATCGTCGAGCGGGACCCGGAGAGAGCGGACCGCGCCCGGAACGAGGGGTTCGACACGTTCGAGGGCGACGGGTCGCGCGAGGAGGTCCTCGAGGAGGCGGGCGTCGCGTCCGCCGACGCGCTCGGGGCGCTCACGAGCGACCTCAACACGAACTTCGCGGCCTGCATGATCGGCAAACACCACGGCTGTCGGACGGTACTGCGCATCGACGAGGACTACCGGGAGGACATCTACCGGCGGTACGCCGGCGAAGTCGACGAGATCGTCTATCCCGAGCGGCTGGGGGCGATCGGGGCGAAAAACGCCATGCTCGGCGGGGACATCCGCGCCATCGCGGACATCGCCCAGAACCTGCAGGTGGTCGAGTTCACCGTGACCGACGATTCGCCGATCAAGGGCTACACCATCAGCGAACTCGCCCTGCCGGCGGACACGACGCTGATGGCCTTCGGCAAGGAGGGGACCGCCCTCACGATCCCGACACCGGACGAATCGCTCGAACCGGGCGACCGGCTGGTCGTGCTCGCGGACTTCACGAAGCTCTCGGACGTCAGACAGCTCGTGGTCGGGGAGGCGGCCGCTCAAGGAGGTGACTGAACATGGTTACCGCATACGTCATGGTCAAAGCCAACACCGGCGAGGCGGATCGACTGCGAACCGAGATCGACGGGGTAGACGGCGTGGAAGAGGCCTACATCGTGGCCGGCGACGTCGACATCATCGCGAAGGTGCACGTCGACAGCCCCGCCGAAGTGAAGGACATCGCCGCCAACACGATCCAGGGGATCGACGGCGTCGAGGACACGCAGACCTACATCGCGATGGACTGAGGTCGGACGTCCGGGATCCGTCTCGGGCGGTTCGGCCCGGCGATCGGCGGGTCGGTTCGACCGCGTCGTTCGCGGCGACCCCCCGGTGACCTCCTCCGCGCCCTGAAGGACGCGGCTTCCCGAACCGCACCGCAAGCGGTGGGATATTTGCCGGTCTACGGTCGCGCCTGTTCTTGTGGGGCGACTCGCCCCGTGGATTTATCGAACAGGCG
>JBLGCL010000152.1:0-6947 GCA_047617305.1 Natronomonas sp. | reverse complement strand
GGGCGACCCGTTCGCCGGTCGTCGTCGCCAGCGGCGTCTCGATCTCGACCGGTTCCGTCCCCATGCGTCCGTCGATGATCTCGTAGCCACAGATCCGGCCCAGTTTCACCAGCCCCTTCCGGAACGCCACCTGTTCGGTCTCGACGGACCGGAGGTCGGTGAGCGTTTGCCTGGCGAGCGCGTGGGTGATCACGGTGGCCCGGTCCCGTTCTTCGATGGCCATGTGCGAATCGAGTGCGGGCACTCGGGGTTAAACTGTCGGTCCGTGCGACGTCGGTCGCGACCGTCCGCCCGCCGACTCGAGATCGCCCCAGGGACTCGCCTACCGGGCCGGAGGAGACTTATACGTGCAACCGGCTAGAGGGCCACAACCAGATGGAAGAGAGCATTTCCGGGTTCAAGGTCCGGGGCGACTGGGCCGACATCGTCGAGCACGGTGAGCGGATCACCCGCGCCCTCCGCGACCTCGACGTCAACGAACCCGACTCGGATCACGTCGACGCCTTCGACGAATGGGACGAGTGGCGGCCGAAGACCCACGAACGCATCGAGGAGGACGTCAGCGAGAAGACCGCGGAGCAGGCCAGCGTCTCCGAAGGGGAAGGGGAGAAAGCCGGGAAGGAACCGGACGAGGACATCCAGACGGCCGGCGAGAAACTGGAGCAGTCCTACGAGAAACTCGAGGACGGCGCGACCGACGACGCGGTCGACAAGTGGAGCGAGTCCATCGACTACGTCACCCGGGCGGCCGACTCGGCCGGCCGGAAGGCGATCCGTCGCGTCGAGGACACGATCTACAAGCGCGTGATGACCCAGCTGGCGCCCTACTACTTCGACAACGAGCTGATCAGCGCGAACCTCCAGCAGGCCGGCGAGGGCGAGGACTTCATCTTCGAGGTCAACGTCAACGACGACGACCTCAAGGGAGCGGTATCCGAACGACTCTTCGAGTACGAGGACGAGGTCGATCGCTGGCACGTCGACACCGAGAAGACGACCGAACAGGTCGAGGCCGCGGAGGGCGTCGAACCGCCGCCGTCGGAGAACCGGTCGAAACCGTCCTCGAACTGACGGACGGACGCGACGATCGACGTCGTCGAGTTCCCCCGCCCCGCTGGACTACTCCGACGTCGACTCTTCGCACCCGCTATCGCCACCGCGTTCGCCCTCGGCCGAACGTGATTCGCTGGTGGCCTCGTCGGTGTCACCGTCCGCCGCAACTTCGGCGTCGGTCGGTTCCGCGTCTACCGCCCGCTCTTCGTCGGAGTCAGTAGCGGTCGTTCGAGTCAGTCGAGCCTTCAAGATGCGAGTGTTCTCGACCTCCTCGACCCGGATTCGAATGTAGTCGTAGGTGATCTCCTCGCCTTCCTCGACGAGGCGGCCGGCACGGTTGAAGATGAAACCGGCGATGGTCTCGAACTCCTCGCCCTCGGGGATCTCGACGTCGAGCGCTTCGTTGACATCCTCGATGTTGACCTCGCCACGGACCCTCAACGTGTGATCGTCCAGGAACTCGAGCGGTTCGTCCTCGCCGCCCTCGAGGATCTCGCCGACGATCTCCTCGAGGATGTCCTCCATCGTCACGAGACCCTCGGTAGTGCCGAACTCGTCGATGACGATGGCCATGTGCATCCGGTTTTCCCGCATCTCCGAGAGCAGGTCGTCGACGTTCTTGGACTCGGGGACGTGGAGGGTCGGGTTGATGAGGTCGTCCATCTCGAGGGTTTCGGGATCGGCTTCGCCGTAGTTCAGATCGCGCACGAGGTCGCGGATGTGGGCAACCCCGATGACGTTGTCGAGGCTTCCCTCGTAGACCGGCAGGCGGGCGTGGCCGCTCTGGACGCAGGTTTCGATGGCTTCCTCGATGGTCGCGTTCTTGGAGACGGCGGTCATGTCCAGTCGCGGGGTCATGACCTCCTTGGCGATCGTGTTGTTGAACCGGAGCGTCCGGTGGAGCATCTCGCGTTCCTCCTCGTCGAGAACGCCCTCGCGCTCGCCCGTCTGGATAATGTTCCGAATTTCGTCGCGAGTGACGTACGACGACTCCATGGACGGGCTGCCGCCGGTGATTTTGTTCACTATGTTCGTCAGATAGTAGAACAGGGTGATGAGCGGCCATAGCGGCTTCTCTACGATTTTCAGGCCTCGGGCGACGCGCCGTGCGTGCAATTCGGTGTTCTCGACGGCGTAGGATTTGGGTGCGGTCTCACCGAATACCAGAACCATCGACGTGATTCCGAACGACGAGACGAGGACTGCCGTCCCCGGGTCGAAGTAGAACCCGACGATGGTCGTCGAAATCGAGGACATCGTGATGTTGACCATGTTGTTCCCGACGAGGATCGTCACGAGCAAGCGATGGGGGTCTTCTTTGAGGGACTTGATCGCCCGCGCACCACGTTTGCCCTGCTCGATCATTGCGTCGGTCTGGTGGTTCGACAGGGAGAACAGCGCAATCTCGGACGACGAAAAGAACCCCGACCCCACGAGGAGGAACAGGATCATCAACATACCGATGCCGGTGACGGCGGTCTGATTGAGTTCGATACCGAGTATCTGTACGAGCGGCATCACGCCGGCTTCGACGAGCGGACACGGGGCTACCGGTGTATGCATCGACACGAGAATCTTAGGCTGGCGGGGGTTAAAAATTGCTATATTTCGGATTTTTCCCATCACAGTCGCTCTGGACGGTCCTGCGGCGGACGGTCGATCCGTATCGTCGCCTCGCGATCCTCGCGGCCCGCCCGTGAACGGCTGCACCCGTCCGGTTCGGTCCGCACGGGGGCGTCGGCGGGGCAAAGGGCTTACACCCGTTCGCCTCTACCGCGGATCATATGAGCGATCCGCCGATCACCCTTTACAGGCTGCAGGCGTGCCCGTTCTGCGAGCGCGTCGTCGACACGCTGCAGGGACACGACGTCGAGTACCGTTCGCGCTTCGTCGAACCGATGCACTCGGACCGAAACGTGGTCAAGCGACTCACCGGCTCCCGGACCGTCCCGGCGATCGTCGACGAGAACACCGGCGTCACGATGAGCGAGAGCAAGCAAATCGTCGAATACCTCGAGCGCGCGTACGGCGACGACGGAGTCGACGAGGCTTCAGGGGGTGCGGACTGATGGTCGGGTTCGACGTGGTCGAGTTACCCGAAACGGATCGCGTCGAGGAAGGCGAGACCGCCCCCGACTTCACCCGCCCACTCGTCAACGAGGAGTACTGGGAGGATCAGTCCCTCTCCGCGGTGACGGAGGACGGGCCCGTGCTGCTCGCCTTTCACCCGATGGACGGGTCGTTCCCGGCGACGTACCTCTGGAACGAGCTGCGAGATCGCGCGTGGGACCGGGAGTACGGCGTCACCATCGTCGGACTGTCGATCTCGGACCCGTACTCGCACAAGCGCCTGATCGAGGAGCGCGGAATGGATTACCGGCTCTTTTCGGACCCGTCGAACGAGGTGGCCGAACGGTACGGGATCGTCAACGACCTGGACGGGATGGCGGGCGTCGAGGAGCCACGCCCCGCCGTCTTCCTGCTGGACGACGACCGCACCGTCGAGTACGCCTGGGTGGCGAGCGAGTGGCCCGAATTCCCGGAGTACGACGAGATCGAGACCGCGATCGAGACCCGCACCTAGCGTCACGCTTTTTCGGCCTCGCGGCCGATCACCGGGGCGATGACGGACCTCGAAGCGGCCGCGAGTGCCATCGACGACGGCGACCTCGTCGTCTACCCGACCGAGACGGTCTACGGACTCGGCGCCGACGCGCTCGATCCGGCGGTGATCGAACGGGTGTTCGCGGCGAAGGACCGCGACCGCGACGACCCGATCTCGCTCGCCGTCCCCGACGTCGAGCGGGCCTTGGAGTACGTGACCGTCACCGAGCGGGAGCGGCGGTTCCTGGACCGGTTCCTGCCGGGACCGGTCACCGTCGTTTGCGAACGACGGGCCCCGGTTCCGGACGCCCTGACGGCCGGGCTCGATCGCGTCGGGATCCGGATCCCCGACCACGACCTCGCCCTGGCCCTCCTCGACCGAGTGGCCCCGATCACCGCCACGAGCGCCAACGTCACCGGCCGGCCGAGCGTCACCCGGATCGCGGACCTCGACCCCGAGATACGCGAGGCGGCCGCCGTGGTCCTCGACGGGGGCGAAACCGGCGGGACCGCCAGTACGGTGGTCGACGTCGAACGGGGAGGGATCCACCGGCGGGGAACGATCGCCGACGAGATCGAGGCGTGGCTCGACGCGGCGTGAGTGACCGGTCGGGACACCCTCGGAGTCAGCGACCGAGCAACGAGGCCATCGTCCGGGTTCGAACGCCGCACTCCTCGCTGTATTCGCACGACCCGCACTTCGATCGGTCCCGGAGCCGTGACGGCGGGCCGTCAATCCCCCTGACGGTCCGGAGAGTCCGCCGGTAGGCGGCCTTGTTCCGGGTCCCGAGTCGCAAGTCCCGAACCACGCCGTACGCCGGGTACTCGACGACCGCACGCTCGACGGGTCGCTCGCGCTCCCAGGCCAGCGCCTTGGAGGCGGCGACGGCGTGCACGCGCTGGGGTTCCCAGACGCCCCGTTCGGGTGGCGACCCCGCGGAAACGATCGACGGGCGCGGCGGCTCCTCGAGCACCTTGTGCGCGATCCCCCTGCAATCCCGGCCGACGAGGTTGACCGACCGGGCGGGAGGGTCGGCGATGGCCGCCCAGTCCTCGCGGGAACGGCGGGTTTCCCGCAGGCGATCGCGATACTCCGACGGCGCCACCTCGATCGGGAGGCCGGACAGCGTCCCGTCGTCCGCGTCGATCAGGTCCGGGTACCGGAACGCGAGGTCCCGGACCTCCACGACCGCGTCGGGCGGATCGCGGTCGTCGCGCCGGACGTAATAGAGCTTGCGAGGACAGTACGCGGCGACCCGGAGGTCGCTGAAGAAAACGGTCATACCACCGCTGGTCCTCCCATCGGCCTTGAACCCTGGTACCCGGGACGTCGCACCCCGAGGGTGACCGGGCGGTCAGGTCGGCCGGAAACGACAGCAACGCCGGAAGGCGACCGCTTTCACTTTCACTCCGCGTGGCTCACCTTGAGGGTCGTCCGGGTGGAAGGCGGAAACGGCATCGGTCGCCAAGCAACTCCCACGATACCGCCCATGAGTACCCACGCCCCGCTCGGACGGTGTCCGAGCTGCGACAGTCGAATCCCGGAGGGTCGACTGTTGATCGAGTACGAAACCGACGACGGACCGGCGATGTTCGCGGAGTGTCCGGGCTGTCGGGACGTCGTCCACCCGCGGTAGTGCAACGAGGGGACGGGGACGACGGCGATCTTCAGAACGAGACGTTCGTTTCCATGCCCTCGGTCGCGTCGTCGAGGCCGTCCTCCTGGACGTCCTCGGTCAGCCGGGTCGAGAGGTCGGCGTCCGCGAGGATGCTCTCGAACTCGTCGCGGAACCGGTCGTTCGCCCGCCGCGCCTCGTCCCGGGCCCGGACGACCCGGCGGTACCGGCGGACGGTCGACGGACTCACGTCGAGTCCCTCCGCGATCTCCCGGACGGTGCGGTCGGCGTCGAGTCGCTCACGGAGCGTCGAGAGGTCGAACGGAGCGTCGAGGTCTCGGTCGCGAAAGAGATGGAGGTCGAGTCGCGCCCGGAAAACGCGCTTGCGTGACAGATCGAGTTCGCGAGCGATGGCGGCGTCCGAGGCCCCGTCGTAGAAGAGTTGCACCAGCCGGCGGTACGCTTCGTCGGCGAGGTCGGCGTCGAACTCGAAGCGGTCGCGCATCCGTCCCACGACCCCTTCGATCCGTTCCACGACTGCCTCCTCCTCCTGTCCCGTTAGCGACCCGTACGTCTCTTCCTGCGTTTCCGTGACGGTTTCGGAATCGGAGACGTCCATGAAAATGTCACGAAGCTCCTCGGTTTTCTCGTCCATCGTGGGGTGAACTATGTATTTGGGGCTCGGCGATAATGAATCTATCGACCCCCGGATAACTCGTCCGCGACGGGGCCCACCACGTCGGACCCTCCAGTAGGTCTCGAAACGGTGTGACAAGATTTAAGCCGCACGTTTCCGGGGGATTATACATGACATTCGAGCCGCCGGCGGTCGTGGGTGCCACCCCGACCCGGGAGACGCTCTGGGGGATCAGTCATGTTGGGGAAGTTATCTTTTACTTCCTCGCCGCGCTGGCCCTGGTCGTCTTCGCGTACGGCGTCTACGAGCGGTTCGCCAGACTCGCACGAGCCGACGAGGACTGGTTCGACCGGTTCGACGACCTCTCGGGCCGCGTGATCGAGGCGACCCGGATCGTCTTCACGAACGAGAAGCAGTTCGACCGCGACCTCTACGGCGGGATCATGCACGCGTTCATCGTCTGGGGCTTTCTCACCCTCCTCATCGGGACGACCATCCTCGCGTTCGACATGGACGTCCTCGAGAAGGGCTTCGGGTTCACCATCTTCAAGGGCGACTTCTACCTCGGCTACTCCCTCGTCATGGACGCGATGGGGCTGTTGCTCGTCGTCGGGATCGGAATGGCGCTCTATCGTCGCTACTGGGTCCGCAACGAGCGCCTCTGGGGCAAACACACGGATCTGGAGGACGACCTGTTCGTCTGGGTCCTGTTCTTCCTCGGCGTCGGCGGGTACGTCGTCGAGGGGCTCCGCATCCTCGGCACTGGCAACGGATCGACCAGTTTCCCCGACTTCGAGAGCGTGAGCTTCGTCGGCTGGTTCGTCGCCGACGTCTTCCAGGCGGCCGGCGTCACCCCCGAGGGCGCCGCGGCGCTGTTCTGGTGGGCCTGGTGGTCCCACGCCCTCCTCGCGCTGGGGTTCATCGCCTGGATCCCCTACGCCAAGCCGTTCCACCTGCTCTCGTCGTTCGTGAACGTGGTGGCCCGCGACGAGAAGGCGGGCGTGCGCCTGCCGGGCGTCCCCCCGGAACTCGACGCC
>JBLGCL010000151.1:0-7248 GCA_047617305.1 Natronomonas sp. | reverse complement strand
GAAGTGATCGACGCTACCCGTCGGTGCTGTTGGTGTTGTTCGGCGCCGAGAACACGACCGTCGTCGCGTTCCCGCGGACGTGCTCCCAGTCGGTGACGTCGGTCACCGTCCCGTTGGCCGTATCGACCCGGACCGTGTACTTCAACTTCTCGGGTGGCTCTAGGGTTGGGTCCCGGATTTCGACGACGGCACGGTTGTCGACGAACTCGGGCGTCCGGTCGATCGTCACTGACCCGCTCTCCCCGTCGGTGTCGTTCAGCTCGATCGTGAACGTGTCCCCGGTGACGGTATCGCCGTCCCTGGCGCCGACGGAGACGTTGTACTGCGTCGTGGCCGATGACGAGGCGTTCAGCTTCCGGATCGGTTCGACCGCCAGTTCGACCGCTGCCATCCCGTCGACGGCCTCGTCGACAGTCCGGTTCTCCAACGCGATCGTCCGCGCCCGCTCGCGCTCCGCCGGCGTCAAGGGACGACGTTTCCGGGTCACCACGGTGAACCGGCTCGCGTTCTCCCGGTCGATTCTGATCTCGGTCACGTTCGAGATGTCCGTCACCACGGTTCCGGACTGGTTCGCCCCCGCGACAGTCAGGTTCTCGTCGGTGACGACCAGCTCCGCGCGCTGCCCTGGCTGGACGGGATCGTCGGCGCCGAAGGCGGTTCCCACGCCCGCCAGGATGATCCCGACCGCGGCGAGGCCGACGAGGAGCAGGAGGCGCGTGCGTATCTCGGAGGGCACGTGTTGCCGTTGGGTGAAAGCCCTCATGAGATCTCGGGTGGAAAGCGTTCGAAAGGCGTTCGAAACGCGTTTCACGGCTGCTACGGGCTGATCCGACCGATACATCTAAACAGCCGCTAGCCCGACCGTGTCGCCATGAGCACCCGTGCCCTCCAGCGCGCTCATCTCCTCCCGGCGGTCGTGTTCGTCGCCGCCGTGCTCGTTCTCGCGGTCCAGTTGCTCACGCCGTCCCCGGTCGTGGTCTCGGTCGGGGAGAGCGGCACCGAGGCGACGACCATCGGCCAGTACTTCACGTACGTGGAGGTGTCGGTGGTCGCGGTCGCGGCCGCATTCTGCGGCGGCAGCGGGACGTACCTCCTCCTCCACGATCGCGCCCGCGCCTCCGCAGAACACCCCCGTCGGTCTGGGGATGCCGGCGGAGGCCGCCCGCGGGCGGCCGGCGACGGCGGTGTCACGACGATCGCACGACGGCCGGACGTCCCCGCGGGGAGCGACGACGCCGAGGCCGTCGAAGAACGTTGGCGGGAGACGCTCGACCGGCTCGCGAACAACGAGGAGGTGCTCTACGAACTGCTTGTCGACGCGGACGGGGAGCTCCCACAGCGGACGCTCGTCGAGGAGACGGAGCTCTCGAAGGCAACGGTCAGCCGGACCCTCGACAGCCTCGAACAGCGGGGGCTGGTCGAACGACGGCGCGACGGCATGGGGAACACCGTCCTGCTCACGTAGCCGAGCGCGTCCCCCTTCGCCTCCCGTGTGAGCCGGTGAAACGGCCGTGAAACGTGTCGTGAACCGCTTTCGTCGTCTGTTTCCAATCAACGACTATCAGCCCTTCCAGACAACCGGTGACTGCGGTGAGTCGGGGTGATCGTGGGTCCCGCTGACGGACTCCCGGTCCCTGTCCGGCCCGCCGCAACCAACTATGCGACGCGAGACAGTGACACTCGCGGTTGCGGCGCTGCTCGCCATCGGGGCGGGTGGTGCGGTGGCCGCATCGATGCCGGCCGCGGACGCGTCGCCGGCGCCAGACGGACAGCCCGCCAACTACACGGTCGACGTCGTCGACCCCGACGACAGACTGACCGAGCAGGAGGTCGCGGCGTTGCGACGCCTCGCCTGGAGCGCGGCGGAGGTGCGACAGCCGTTCGCGGACTCCGAGACGGTGCACTTCCACGTCGAGGCAGTCGGTGACGAGTTCGAGGTGTACGTCGCGACCGACGAGAACGCGCCACCGAAGGTCGTCGCCGAGGTTGCACTCGACGAGGAGGAAGTGACCGACGTCCGCACGCTGAACAACGCGATGACGACCGAATCGGCGACGTCGATCGAACTCTCCCCGGTGAACGAGTCGGCAATCGACCACTCGACAGTCACCGTGCGGTCGGCGTCCGGGCCGACTACGATGACCGTCGAGGACAGTACTGTCGTCGAGGCGGTCGCCGTGACCACCGTCGACGAGGGGAACCAATCGGTGACGATCCGCACCGAGAACGGTAGCTGATCACTCGACCGGCTGATCGTTCCGCCCGACACGGGCGGTGACACGTAGCGAGCGAAAACCCACCCCTCCAGGGGTGGCAGGATGTCGACCCCTACTCCCTTATCGCTACCCCGTGTAACTCCGGCGTGATCCGGACACAGGTGTGTGGGACGCGACGGTCCGCATCGTCCCGGGAGCGGCGGTGATTCTCCTCGGGCAGATTCTGGCGGCGGCGTCATTCAAGATCACCCAGGTCGGCTGGCTGCTCGCGATTCTCGCCGCGGCCCCAGCGATGCTGTTCGGGACGTTTCTCGCGACCAAGAGGCTCTGGCTCGTGGTCAAGGAGGCGACCCGCGAGGCCGTCGACGGCCGGCCGCGGAGCGAGATTCTGACCGAGAAGTAAACAATTAGGTTACTTACTAGTCTCTAAACCGACACTCTACATAATTTATCAGGCACCAATACAACCCCCTATCTAGATATGAAGGTGACAGTGACAGAGGGGATGATGGACGGCCGGAAGACGGTGGGCGTCCGCATCGAGGAGGTTGCCAACCTCTCGTTCGATCTGAGTGAATCACAAGAGTACGTCGATATCGGGGAGATATCTGGCAGACTGCTCGTCGAGTACGAGGTCAACCACGGACAGATACGGGACGAAGTCGAGAGGGCTCGCAATCCGGGGCCGAAGGACAAACTGAGCGCGTTCTTCGAGGACTGGTCGTTGGAGGACGTGGACCCGGAGACGCTCGAAATCAACTACGGGTCGCTGCTCATGCGGGGGACGGAGCCAATCGACGCGGTGCCGGAGAACCTCTGGTTGACCGCGACACTCGACACCCAGGAGTTCGAACAGACCGCGCCGGAAGATCTGAAGCGGAAGCTCCGGAAAGAAACCGAATACACCGTCGAATACGACGACCTCGAATCCGATATCAAGGCCTACCTCGAACGGGAGGGAATCAACACGGAGAAGGTATCGCTCGGGTCGCCGGTTCACATCCAAGCCCGTGCGGAACCGGTCGCCGACCAGGAAGAGGGGCTGTTCGGGACGGAGTTCGGCATCACCGTCGAGAATAAGACGCCACGACTACTTGAGCCCTCGACGCTTCGCGTGTCGATGCCACCGAAGATCGGACGGGAACTCATGCTCGACTCGGATACGAAAGGGTCCTACGACCCTTCGTCGGAGGAGTTCGTGTTCGATGTCCCGGAAATACCGCCGGCAGACGGGCAGCCGGAGGTTCACGAACTCTCGTTCCTCGTACCCCAAGAAGCCGGACAGGATCTCGAGCGAGTCGAGGGCTCGGCGACACTGAACACGTCACAGCCGTTCACGAACTACCTCCCAGAGGCGGTGTTCGACGCTGGCGGCAACAAGATCTACGACGACCAAGCATCGTTGGAGTCGAACTACGCGACAGTCGAACGGACGTGCTCCATCGAGGCGGACTTCTCGACGGCGACGTCCGATATCATCGTCGGTGACGCGGCGAAAGTGCAGAAGAAAGTGCGCGTGGAGGGCGTCACGCCCCCACACGCGTTCGACGAAATCGAATCGGTGTTGGCCCAGCGGGGTATCAGCGCGAACGGCACGGAACCCGAGGGGAGCGACGAAATCAGAGAGGGCGCGAACGTGACGACGTTCAACGGCAAGTTCGAGGGCGGATCCACGGTCGTCAACGACACGAGAATCAGCGTCGAAATTTCCATAACCGGCGAGCGCCGGACCGGCGAGACGGGGACGGAACGGTCCAGCGGGGAGGAACTCCCGGCGAAACAACGCAACGTCACGATGGACTACGGCTACACGGGTATCACGATCACCGCCCGGGGAGCGGACGCACAGAAAGTCGATTCGTTCGCGAGCGACCTGCGCGACGAAATCAAGCTCAACGTCCAGTCTATCGCGGAGGAGGTGTAATCTATGCGAATCGATTTTGACGACAGGCTCGACAAGGAGTATCCAGAACGGTCGAACTGCGAAGTGAACGAACGCGACTGCGAATACGACGTCGACACGGTTTGTCACGACTGCGGCGCGAAGATGTGTGACGCGTGCAGTATCGGCGTCCGCCACCAGCCGCGGCTCTCGAAGTACACGCGCCAAGTAGGCAGCCAAACCGAGGAGTTCGAGTGTCACTGCCCGGACTGTATCGACGAACACACCCTGAACCTGCGGAACCTCGCAATCGGACTCGGGTTCGCGTTCATCGGGCTCCTGTTCGCGATCCTCGGGGTACCCGACACGCCGATCTTGGCGGTATTAGGGTTGTTCGCGCTGGTCGCCGGGGGCCTCGTTCTCCGGGCCGAGTACAGGCTGAAGGTTCGTCGGAACGATAACTACGGAGTCACCAGCCTCTGGTGATCATCCGTGCCAGCAAAGACCGGCGGATCTCACGCGTCGGCCGCGTTCGTGAGTCTCCTGCTTGGGACGACCCTATCGAAGTACGTCTGGGACCTCGTCCCACCACTCGGCGAGGCGGCATTACTCCTCCTCGGGGTTATCGAGGCGATACCCGGGCTGTCGGTCCCAGTAACCGAGGAGTTCGGGGGTGCGCTCCTCGTCATCCTGACGCTGTCGTTCGCATGGGGTCTCGTCTACCACGTCACCCGCCTCGGGTGAACGGTCACGCCCGGTGACGAGACGACTACCCCCCGTCCGTCGCCGTCGGAGGCTTACGTTTTAGTCGCTCCACGAGCGGTCCGAGTCATCATGGCTCCACTTCGACCCGTCGTTTTCTTCCTCCTCATCGGAGTCCCCGTTCCCGATAGACACGTTTTCCTCCTCGATATCGTCGATATCGTCGTGCGTCGCCGTGGTATCGACGATGTCCTCCCTTTCGGTCGCCGTTTCGTCCGCACCCCCGCCTGCAGTCGCGGTACTGTCCGCCGTCGCGTCTTCTCCTGTGGTGTTTCTCCCGCTTCCGCGGTCCGCCGTTGAACCCTCGGCTGTGGCCGTCGATTCGGTGGCAACATCGACAGTGGTCGATTCCGCGGGACCACTCCGGTCCGTCTCACCCTCCGCCGGGTCTTTGCTCGGGCTCCCGGACGTACCGGCAGTCGTCGTTCTGGATTCGTTCGTCGTCTCGTTGCTCTCCACGTCATCGGTCTCGCCGATAGCAGCATCTTGTCGGGCCGATTCCTGCTCGTCGGTCTCCCAACCCTTCACGTAAGCATCGTAGATGGCGTATCCCCAAACCCCGAACAGAAGTAAGTCGAACAGTCCCGCAAATCCGAGTATCGTATTGAAAACGAAGAAGCCACCATAGAAAACAACTATGAAAACAAGGCCGCGTCCGAACTGGCGGTTGACCATCTGTCCCAGCCCTGGGACTGGAACAGAGAGGGTTGCGCCGAGAAGCGACTTGTCGTCGCTCGCATCTGAGTCGTTTGGCTGGCGCGTCCCACAATCAGGACAGCTTTCGGCCCGCTCCTGAATCTCAGTTCCACAGTTGGAACATCGGACGGTGTTTTGTCCAGTCGCGTCGTTGGCCGAGGGCATAGGCTTCTGTTATTGAGATGAGGATTCAAAACACCTTGGCTGCGGGTGACATCCTCGCCCTCGATTGCAAACTGGACGCGTGGGCTGACGCTGGTCACTCCCACCCTTCGGGCCAGAGAGATGCCGCCTTCATCCCGGTCTCGAACTCCAGCCCGCGGAAGGCCTCGGCCAGTTCTTCGGTATCCAACCGCTCAGCGTCCATCGACGCCAGTTCCTCGACCAGCAGCGCGACCAGCGCGCCGTGCTCCCGGAGGTTCCGCTCGTCGACCTTGTCCCGCGTGTCGGCGTGGGTGTGGCCCCAGCCCCGCCCGCGTTCGCCGCTGTCGCTGTGGAGTTGAACCGACGGCACCCCGGCGCGAACGAACGGCCACTGGTCGCTGAAGGGGTGGGGGTCGGACTCTACCTGAATCGGATGGTTCGCGCGCTCGCTCACCGCTTCGACGGCTTCTTCGGTCGACTCGGAGGTGTGTGTCAGCGCGACCAGGTCGCGGAAGCGGCCGCCACCGTCGACGTTCACCACCGCCGCCACGTCGTCTTTCTCGACCGACTCGGCGAGGTGTTCCGCGCCGAGCAGCCCCACCTCCTCGCAGCCGACGGCGACGACGCGCACGCCGCGATCGAGATCGGCCTCGGCGTCGTTCAGCACGCGAACGGCGGTCAGCACCGTCGCGACCCCGCAGCCGTTGTCCAGCGCGCCCTCGGCGATATCGTGGCCGTCGTAGTGGGCGAGTAGGAGCAGTTCGTCGTCGGTCTCGGGGCCGAGTCGGCCCTCCACGTTCTGACTCCGACCCGCGGTGGTCTCGGCCTCGACGGTGAGTCGGACGCGGGTGTCGCTCTCCGCGAACTCGGTGAGCCACGCGCCGGTCTCCTTGCTCACGCCGACCGCGGGCGCCTCGGCCTCGCGGCCGAACGTCAGCGACCCCGTGGGTGGCAGTTGGCCGGGGACGTGGTTGACGAACACGAACGCCTCGGCGCCTTGGCCGACAGCGTAGCCGAACTTCTCCATCCGGTGGATGAAGCGGCCGCCCTCCGGCGTGGTGGTGGAGGCGACGACGATCTTGCCCTTGACGTCGAGCTCGTCGATCTCTTCGGGCGTCCCGTAACCGGCGTCGACCAGTTCGCCCTCCACCTCGCCCGCGGGGGAGTACGGCAGCGCGACGGTCTCGAACTCCCGCTCGACTGGGCTCCGGACCCGGAGCGAAGAGTCCCCGCGGTGCCAGGCCTGCATCTCGAAGGGGTCCTGCTCGACGTCCCGGAGGCCGGCGTCGCGGAACGCGTCGGCGACGATGTCGGCTGCCCGGCCTTCCCCCTCGCTCCCGCCCATCCGGCTCCCGATGGCCGTCAGGTCGGTGAGGAATTCACCCGGCGTCTCGTCGGTCCACGCCCGCCCGATGGCCGCGTCGAATCCGTCCATGTCCCGGCGTGTGGGAGGGGGACCCAAAGGCGTTCCGGGCGGGACGCGACCGGGGGGTCCGGTCGCGGCCGCGGCCGGGCGATCGCAGCGTGCGTGAAGCGGCAAATAATGTC
>JBLGCL010000150.1:0-7296 GCA_047617305.1 Natronomonas sp. | reverse complement strand
CCGGGTACACCGTGCCCCACACTCGGGACATCGGAACTCTCGGGGCGACGTCGGCTCGGGGTCGGAGTGAATACGTCGGCGAAGTTCCAAGAAATCGATTTCGGAACTCACGCCGAACACCCCCGATTTCCTTCGGTGAAACCGCAGGGCGCAACGGGGCCGAACAAAGCATCCGCAATCCTTCGATTTGAATCACGGATTTTTCCGACCCCCGTCGAAACGAAAAACTCGGCGTCACCGACGCTACCGGCTACGAACCGGATAGTTCGCCAGGAAGAAGGGGCGCTATGGACTCGCCGGGATTTGAACCCGGGGCCTCTTCCTTGCGAAGGAAGCGATCTGCCGCTGATCTACGAGCCCGCACCCGTCAGTTGCCCGTGGGCGCTTTAGAAGCTTGCGTTTCGGTCCGGAGGAGGTGGGCGCGGCCGGCGACCAGGCCCAGGAGGAAGCCGGTGAAGTGGGCGATCAGGGCGACGCCGGGTGCGCCCGTGGCCAGGGTCAGGACCGCCGCGACGACGGCGAACGCCAGCAACTGCCCGAGCCCGCTGACGGGGACGAACCTGAGCAACCGATCGCTGAGCCGGTTCGCGGAGAGGACGTACCCGAAGAGGGCGAAGACGGCGCCGCTGGCGCCGAGGACGGCCGACGGCGCCCCGACGCCGAGCGAACTGAGGGTCGCGTCGAGGACGACCTGCGTGACGCCGGCGAGGGCCCCGGTCGTCACGAAGAAGAGGTGGTACCGGAGCCGGCTCGTGGTCCGCTCGAGGGGGAACCCGACCAGCGCGAGCGCGAGCCCGTTCGCCGCCAGGTGGGCCAGTCCCGCGTGAGCGTAGACGCTCGTGACGACGGCCCACGGCCGAACGTCGACGGGCGGCGCGAGCAGGAACAGGAACGGCACCGTGCCCGGGGCAACAAGATGGAGCGCCGACTGGACGAGGTAGACGACGGCGAACGCAGCGAGCGTGTCGGCGGTCGGGCTCCGTCGGAACACGGGCGTAGCTGAAGCGCCGAAGCGAGAAAAACCCACGCCCGACTATCGGGACTCGACGAGTGAACCCGAAACGGCCACTGTCGACGGGATGAGCGTAGCGTCAGTCCTCGAGAACGATCTCGATGCTGACGTCGTTGGGCACCTGGATCCGCATGAGCTGGCGGAGCGCGCGCTCGTCGGCGTCGAGGTCGATGAGCCGCTTGTGGACGCGCATCTCCCAGTGCTCCCAGGTCGCCGTCCCTTCGCCGTCGGGCGACTTCCGAGTCGGGATTTCGAGCGTCTTCGTCGGGAGCGGGATCGGCCCGGACAGGGAGACGCCCGTCTTCTCCGCGATCTCACGGACGTCGTCGCAGATGTCGTCGAGGTCCTCGGGGCTCGTGCCCGCTAGTCGGACGCGTGCTTGTTGCATGGTGGATTACGCTTCCTCGACGCCCAGGACCTTCCCGGCCGCGATGGTCTGGCCCATGTCGCGGATGGCGAAGCTCCCGAGTTCGGGAATCTCGTTGCTGGGTTCGATCGAGAGGGGCTTCTGCGGCCGGACGGTGACGACCGCGGCGTCGCCCGACTGGATGAAGTCGGGGTTCTCCTCTTCGACCTCGCCGCTGGAGGAGTCGATCTTCTGGTCCAGGGACTCGATCGTACACGCGACCTGGGCCGTATGGGCGTGGAAGACCGGCGTGTAGCCCTCCGTGATGACGGAGGGGTGCTGCATCACGACGATCTGGGCCTGGAACGTATCGGCGACGGTCGGCGGGTCGTCGGCGGGACCGACGACGTCGCCGCGGCGGATGTCGTCCTTGCCGATGCCGCGGACGTTGAACCCGACGTTGTCGCCGGGGCCGGCCTCGTCGACTTCCTCGTGGTGCATCTCGATGGTCTTGACCTCGCCGCCGACGTCCGACGGCTGGAAGCTCACGTTGTCACCGGGGTACATCATGCCGGTCTCGACGCGGCCGACGGGGACGGTCCCGATGCCGGAGATGGTGTAGACGTCCTGGATCGGGAGGCGCAGCGGCGCGTCCGTCGGCGGCTGCGGCTCCGGCAACTCGTTCAGGGCTTCGAGGACGGTCGGGCCGTCGTACCACGGCGTCTCGTCAGACGACGACTCGACGTTGGCGCCTTCGAACGCCGAGATCGGGATGTACGAGGCGTCCTCGGTGTTGAACTGGACCTGCTTGAGGAGCTGCTCGACCTCCTCGACGACCTCGCGGTAGCGGCTCTCCTCGTAGTCGACGAGGTCCATCTTGTTGACCGCGACGAGCATTTCGCTGATGCCCAGGGTGCGGGCGAGGAACACGTGCTCCTGGGTCTGGGGCGCGACGCCGTCGTCGGCCGCGACGACGAGTACGGCGTTGTCGGCCTGGCTCGCGCCGGTGATCATGTTCTTCACGAAGTCGCGGTGGCCCGGACAGTCCACGATCGTGAAGTAGTACTCGTCCGTGTCGAACTCCTGGTGGGCGATGTCGATGGTGACCCCGCGCTCGCGCTCCTCGGCGAGGTTGTCCATCACGTAGGCGAACTCGAAGCCGCCTTTGCCCTTCTCCTCGGCTTCTTCCTTGTGCTGTTCGATGACGTGCTCGGGGACGCTGCCCGTCTCGTAGAGCAGTCGTCCGACGAGCGTGCTCTTCCCGTGGTCGACGTGGCCGATGATGGCCAGGTTCTGGTGCGGTTTGTCTTCGCTCATGGTCGATATCTCACGCGCTAAGGCGCTGTATCGGATGCCTTTGACGGAACCAGTTAAAACGATTTCGAAACACGGCGTTCGTTACTCCAACGCCGTCAGTCGATTTGGGGAGAGATCACATGGACCGGTCGCGGGACGGTCGCTCGCGATCGAACGCGATCCCTCGCCTGGCACCGTACGACGCGAGGAACGGGAGTTCGACAACCGATCAACCGACTGTGATCTTTTTCGTCAACTGGTTGCGGGCGTCTTCGTCAACCGGTTGCGATCTTTTTCATCGACGTTTTTGCGGGGGTCGGCGCCGGCCGATCCCCCGAAAAAGGTCGTTAGAAGTAATCGACGGCTTCGGGGAGTTCCAGCTTCATGCCCTTGCGCTCGCGGATCTCCATGATCTTCTCCGCCTGGAGGTTGTCGGCCATGAACTCGAAGCCGGAGTTCTCCGTGTTCCAGGAGGCGCGGCCCTCGGTTGCCGAGCGGATGTCGCTGGAGAAGCCGATCATCTCGTCGACGGGGGCCACGCCCTCGACGACCATGAGGTCGCCCTCCTGGTACATGTCGTCGACGCGGCCACGACGGCCCTGGACCTCGCTCGAGGCGGGGCCCATGTGCTCGGAGGGGACGTCGATGCGGACGTCCTGCATCGGCTCCATGAGGCGAACCCGGCCCTGGACGAGCGCGCGGTGGACGGCCTCGCGGACGGCCGGGATGACCTGGGCGGGGCCACGGTGGATGGTGTCCTCGTGGAGGCGGGCGTCCTCGAGGCGGATGAGGGTGCCCTGGACGGGTTCGGCGGCCAGCGGGCCCTCGTCCATCGCTTCCTCGAAGCCTTCGAGGACGAGTTCCATCGTCTCGTTGAGGTGCTGGATCCCCTTCGTGTCGTCGACGAAGATGTTCGAGCCGAAGATGTGCTCGACGTTCTGGGACGTGTCCTTGTCCATGGCGGCTTCCTGGAGGGCCTTGCGGCGCTCCTGCTCGGGCATGTCCATGGAGACGTCACCGAGCTTGATCGTCTCGACGACGTCCTCCGAAAGGGGTTCGGCCCGCAGGTAGAAACGGTTGTGGCGGTTGGGCGAGATGCCCTCGACGGTGTCGGTGTCCTCGCGGATGGCTTCCCGGAAGACGACGATCGGTTCGCCGGTGTTGACCGGAATGCCCTGGTTGCGCTCGATGCGCTGGGTGATGACTTCGAGGTGGAGTTCGCCCTGCCCGGAGATGAGGTGTTCGCCGGTGTCCTCGTTGATCTCGACCTGGATGGTCGGGTCCTCCTTGGAGACCTGCCGGAGCACCTCGATGAGTTTGGGCAGGTCGTCCATGTTCTTGGCCTCGATGGACTTCGTGATGACCGGCTCGGAGATGTGTTCGATGGACTCGAACGGCGTCATCTCGGCCGAGGAGACGGTCGAACCCGCGATGGCGTTGTTGAGGCCGGTGACGGCGGCGACGTTCCCGGCGGGGACGCGCTCGACTTCCTCGCGCTCGCCGCCCATGAACAGCCCGACGCTCTGGATGCGGCTCTTGCCGGCGGTGCCGGAGACGTACAGCTCCTGTCCCTTCTCGAGCGTCCCGGAGAAGACGCGTCCGGTCGCGATCTCGCCGGCGTGTGGGTCCATCCCGATGTCGGTGACCATGAAGACGACTTCGCCCTCGCGGTCCACGTCGCGCATCTGGTGGGCGAGGTCGCTCTCGGGGTCGCCCCGCCAGATGGACGGGATGCGTTCGGGCTGGGCCTTGACCGGGTTCGGGAAGTGGTCGACGACCATGTCGAGCACGACGTCCGACAGCGGCGACTGCTGGCGGAGTTCGTCGACGTTGTCGTTCTGGTTGTATTCGATGATGTCACCGAAGGTGATGCCCGTCTCCTGCATGAAGGGCTTGCTGATCGCCCAGTTGTAGAGCGCAGAGCCGAAGGCGACGGTTCCGTCGTCGACGGAGACCTTCCAGCCCTCCTCCTCGTACTTCTCCTCGGCCATCCCGCGGATGAGTTCGTTGACGTCGCGGATGACCTTCTGGAGGCGCTCCTGCATCTCCTCGGGGCCCTCCTGGAGTTCGTTGATCAGGCGGTCGACCTTGTTGATGAACAGGGCCGGCTTGACGTTCTCGCGCAGGGCCTGCCGGAGGACGGTCTCGGTCTGGGGCATGGAGCCCTCGACGGCGTCGACGACGACGAGCGCCCCGTCGACGGCCCGCATCGCGCGGGTCACGTCGCCGCCGAAGTCGACGTGGCCGGGGGTGTCGATGAGGTTGATGAGGTGGTTCTCGCCGTCCAACTCGTGGGTCATGGAGACGTTCGCGGCGTCGATCGTGATGCCGCGCTCCTGCTCGTCCTCCTCGGTGTCCATCGCGAGTTGTTCGCCGGCGAGGTCCTCGGAAATCATGCCGGCGCCGGCGAGGAGGTTGTCCGTCAGGGTCGTCTTACCGTGGTCGATGTGTGCGGCGATGGCGATGTTCCGGATGTTCTCCGGGTTGTCCATCAGTCGCTCGCACTGTTCGACGATCTTCTTACGTCGTCCCATTACCTGCTCCTATCGGAAGCGGGGTCAAAAGGGTAGTGTTTCGCCGTGAGCGTGGGGATTGCCGAAGCTCGTCACGAGCGAGCGTCGCCACCGCAGCGGCGTGTCGCCGTTCGCCACGCTCACGCCGAAATCCGTTTACACCGGTTCCAGGTCCTCGATCGAGCGCTCGTAGGCCGCCCGGATCCGTGCTTTCTCGTCGTCGTCGATGGTGCGCCGCGTCTTCACGTCGTACCCGAAAACCCCCGGACCGTCCCGGAGGTAGTCGTCGTCCTCGTCCCGGCCGGTCACCATCTCGGTGCGCAGGCGTGTGCGGTCGGGAGCATCGGCGTCGTCCAGCTCCGCGTATTCGCGGTCCGCCCACTCCTCGGCGCTGATCGAGTAGTCCCCGTGAACGGCGTCGCGGTACCGTTCGGGCAGGACGTTGTAGGCACAGAAGGGGACGACGCGGCCGTCCGGCATGGCGTAGTGGATGTCACACCGCTCGACGCGGTCGACGTCGTAGTTGTACGGGTCCTGGAAGTGCATGATCCCGAGGAACAGCGCGTTCCGGTGGAACTCGACCAGGCCGTCGTAGGTTCCCTCGGTCAGCGCCTCCATGAGCCACCGACCGATCCGAACGTCGTCGGGTTCGGTGGACCGGTCGACGGCGTGGAAGAGTTCCCAGGCCAGGCGTGCGCCGACGCGGGTCTTCTCGAGTCGACTCAGCGGCGAGTCGAACCGGTCCGCGAGTTCGCGGATCGCCCGCATGAAGGCGTCGACGTCGAGGAAGTCCGTGATCGGGACGAGGTCGTCGCCGTCGAGGTAGACGTAGGTGGCCATCCCGCAGGCGAAGTGGTTCGAGAGTTCGTACAAGGGCGACCCGTTCCAGGTCTTGGCGAACTCGCTGACGGGCATCACGCTCGGGATCGGATACCAGGCGTCCGACGAAATCGCGCCGCCGGTCTGGGCCGCCACGGCGTGGATGACGTCCGGGATCGTCACCCGCTGTGTCTCGCGCTCGGATTTCGGCATGCGACCGACCAGCGACACCGGCTGGAAGTTCACCCCACGGACGACGTCGCTGTTGGCGGCGCCGAAGCGGACGATGTCCCCGATCTGATCGTCGTTCGTGTCGCCGATGATCGTCGGCACCAGGACCGTCGCGAGGTCGGCCTGCCGGTAGGTCCGGAGCGCGTCGGGGAGCTCCCAGTAGTTCTTCGGATTGACGTCGGGGCCGACGCCGTCGAAGCTCGTGTAGATGGTGGTTACGCCCGCCTCGGAGAGCGCCTGGACGCGGTCGACGTCGCCCGCCAGGATACCGCTGTGGGTGTTGAGCTGGACGTGATCGACGTACTCTCTGGCGATCTCGACGATCTCGACCAGGTCGTCGCGGAGCGTCGGCTCCCCGCCGGTCAGCTGGATCGCGTTCGTGCCGATGGGGTCCTCCTCGGCCATCCGGCGGATCATCTCGCGGATCCTGTCCTTCGTGGGCTCGTACAGCGGGTCGTCCTCGCGGGCGTAGAAGAAACAGTACCAGCAGGACAGGTCACACCGGTTCGTGATGGTGATATTGCCCAGGCCGGTGTGGGACTTGTGCATCGGACAGAGACCGCAGTCGGTCGGACACTGGACCGGCCCGTCGGGGATCTCGTGGGTCGTGTCGAGGTGGTCGCCCCATTCGGCCCACTCGCGGGCCCGCCGGTACAGGTCGGCGTCGCTCCAGTAGACGTCGCGGGTGACGCCGTGGTCGTCACAGCGCTTCGCGAGGCGTATCTCTCGCTCCGTCTCGTAGACGACCATCGGCACCACCATCTCGTCGTATCGGTCCTCCGCCACGCACTCCGGGCACAGACTGCCGGTGACCTTCAGCACGTCCGCGGCATCGGGGGCGAGGTCCGCCACGAGGTCGCGGGCCTCGTCCTTCGACGCCGGTGCCCCCGTCGACAGGGTATAGCGAGGCGATTCGCCGGCACGAGCGACGGCAGAATCGGATGGTCCCATGCGTAACGCCTCCGTACCTTGAAATAACAAACTCACCACTATTAAAATCTCACCAAGATTTCTGAAACGTAACAACCCGGCGTAGTAGGTCGTCGAATTGTGATATTCGATAGCAATTTACATTACAG
>JBLGCL010000149.1:0-7386 GCA_047617305.1 Natronomonas sp. | reverse complement strand
CCGGGCCCGCGGCCACAACCCCCTTGTATCCCGACGGGGAGCAGTCGAGGAAACCGGGAGCGCCCAGCGCCGCTGGGTGCCCGTCAGGGCATGCGGACGTCGTGCTCCAGCGTCCCGATCCCCTCGATCTCGATCGCGACGTGGTCGCCGTCCTCGAGCGGCCCGACGCCCGCCGGCGTCCCGGTCGCGATGACGTCGCCCGGTTCGAGGGTCACGTACGCCGTGATCTCCGCGATCAGTTCAGGAACCGAAAACACCATGTCCGCCCTAACCCCTTCCTGTCGAACGCGACCGTCGACCCGAAGTTCGATCGTGGCGTCTTCGGGAACTTCGTCGGGCGACGCCAGCACCGGCCCCATCGGCGCCGCGCCGTCGAAGGCCTTGCCTCGGACCCAGTTCTGCTCCCGGCGCTGGTCGTCGCGGTTCGAGACGTCGTTCAGACAGGTGAACCCGGCCACGACGTCCATCGCCTCGGCCGCGGGCACGTGGCGGGACTGTTCGCCGATCACGACCGCGAGTTCGGCCTCGTAATCGATTCGGTCCTTGCCGGCCGGCGGGACGATCGTGTCGCCGTGACCGGCGACGGCGTTCGGGGGCTTGAGAAAGAGCAAGGGTCGATCGGGAACCTCGCTGTCGGTTTCGGCCGCGTGGTCGGCGTAGTTGCGACCGATGCAAACGATCTTCTCCGGGTCCGTAGGTGGAAGGACGTCTACCTCGTCGAGGTCGTACCGGTCGCCGGCGAAGGAAACGGCGTCCCCGTGCCACTCGCCCGTTCGCACTGCACCCGCAGGGTCGCGGAATCGTACCTGCTTCATATCCGCTTCCGTCTCCCGCGAACGAGATAAGCGTGCGGGCGCCCGCGCGTCGATCAAACGGCTGCAATCGAGGTCAAACGGCGGCGATTGGGGTCCGACATCGAGGATCCGCCCGAACCGCCCGCGGAACCGTCGACGCCCCCTGGGCTCATGAATCGCCAGACACGAGTGCGACAGGAACGAAAGCGTTAAACGACTTAGCCCGGAAAATCAGATCGCAGTTCGCTCGGTTGGTGTAGTCCGGCCAATCATTTCGGCCTTTCGAGCCGATGACCGGGGTTCAAATCCCCGACCGAGCATTTCTCGAACGAACGTCATTAGTGAGAGAAGAGCACAGGGAGCGAGATAGGGGTCCCGAACGCGCGCAGCGGAGCGAGCACGATCGGGTGAGTTCAGATCTCCGACCCCGAGACCCCATTGCGTCCGGCGTCCTGACGGCGAGCCCGTCGGCGTACGAGGCCCTTCTCAGAGTTCGATCCGCTCGACCAGCTGTTCGTCGCCATCCCGGTCTTCCTTGCGGTTGACGGCGACGATCCGGATGTGATCTTCCAGTCCCGAGCGCCGGAGCTTTGCCTTGAGCAGGTTGTCCACCTGATAGACGCCGGCGGCGTTGGTCATCTCGATCTCGACGAGGACCGGGACGTCGTTCCCCTCCGTGACAGTAACCTCGCGGATGGCCTGACTCGAGATCGTGTCGATCCCCCGGCCACCCTTCTCGTATGGCATCCGGGATCGCCCACGCTCCATGTCGAGCGCGTCCGCGACGCGGATGACTCCAGCCTCCGTCGTGAGGGGATCCTCGGGCGTGTGGTGACAGAGGATCGCATGGAGGACCTCGCCCTTCAGCCGAACCGCCGCCGGCGTGTCGTAGAACTCGGGGAGCACCCGATCGAGCACGTCCGAAGCGAGCGGGATCGAGTAATAGACGTGCTCGTCCCGGTGGACCACGTGCCCGACGTCGTGCAGGGTGGCCGCGAGGGCGATGATGACCGGTTCGTCGGCCGCCTCGAGGTCGGGGTGGTCGCCCGCGCCGTTGAACTCGATGTCGGCCCGTTTCAGGAGTTCGTAGAGGAAGAGGGCCCGATCCCGGACGATCCGGACGTGTACCTCGCCGTGATCGTTATAGTCCTTCCGCGTGACGGGGTTGACGTTCTGGGCCTGCAGATACGTCCCGATCTCCGTGTCGTCCGCAACGAACGCGAGCACCTCGTTGAGTCGATGATCGGGGAAATCGTGTTCGGTCGAGGGATCGTAACGATCCTCGTCGTCGATGGCGTCGCTCATACCCCTTTCTCGAACGCCGACAGAAAAAGCCCGTCGGGCCGAGCCCGCCGGCGGCGTCGGTCACCCGGTCGCTTCGGCCGCCGCGGAACGGACGGCACTGTAATCGGGTTCGAGGCCGGCGTCCTCGCTGACCCAGGACCAGGTGACGTCGCCCTCGGCGTCGACGACGAACACCGACCGTTGCGCGAGGCCGTGGAGGCCCAGGTCCTCGAAGTCCGTCCGAACGTCGTACGCGTCGACGAGTTCGCGGTCGAAGTCGCTAATCAGGCCGAACGGCAGGTCGTGTTTGTCGCGGAACTCGTTGAGGGCGAACGGCGAGTCGACGCTGACCCCGTAGACGGTCGCGCCCACGTCCTCGAATCGTTCCAACTGGTCCCGAAAGGCCACCATCTCGTTCGTGCAAACGCTCGTGAACGCCCCCGGGAAGAACGCCAGCACGATCGGGGCCTCGTCGAGGTGTTCGGAGAGGGTGAACGATTCCACGTCGCCGTTTGCGAGCGGTGCGGTGAAGTCCGGTGCCGGATCGCCTGCTTCGATCATACGAGCCACCCGTTGGTGACGCAGCCTATAGACGGTTTGGGAAGGGTTCGTATCCGGCGGTTCGGTGGGAGCAAAAAGCCTATAATTGCCAGCGGGTAAGGTACGACCAGAGATGGCACTTCAAACCGTACCGCTGTTCATGCCGGGGACGGGCGGGCCGCTGGAGATCGGCCTGATCCTCCTCATCGCGATCCTGCTCTTCGGGGCAAACAAGATTCCGAAACTCGCCCGATCGACCGGGGAGGCCATCGGCGAGTTCCAGAAGGGTCGTGAAGAGGTCGAACAGGAACTCGAAGAAATCCGGGAAACCGCCACAGGATCGAGCACCAGCACCAGTACAAGTACAGGAACCGACGCGGGAACGTCGACGACCGAATCGGAGACGACGAACGAGACGGACACGACGACGGACGATCAGGAAAACCGGACGGACACCGACTCCGAACGCGAAACGCAGGAATAACCCACCCGTCTTCTGGCGGGCGTGTGGCCTAGTGGACAGGGCGAGAGGTTCCTAACCTCTCGATCGCGGGTTCGAATCCCGTCACGCCCGTGCGAGGAACCGACGAGCGAAGCGAGTCGGTGACTGAACCGGCACGGGAAAACGAATGGGTGGTCGCGTGCATCGGAGCGAGCGCGTCCGTCCCTGGTTCGAACCCTGTCACGCTCGTTCACAGGTTCGCGAGCGTGACCGCTCCTTTCATTCGGCCGGGCCGCTCGGTCCCGTCACGCCCTTGTAGCGACGTAGTCATCGTGCCAGCGGTGGAGAACCAACGCCCTGAGATCGGACACCGTGCGGTTTCCCCCGTCATCGAAGTTCCAACGTTATAGGACAGACATGTGGTCTGGAGATGTATTATATTTTTATAACATTTTCCTCGCCTGGGCCTGTTCAAACCCTCAGTATTGGGCCACAAATCATTTCAACCCCGAAAGGAATCATATTTATAAGTATCGGCCGAATCGGTATAATGAATTCGATTATAATTTCGATACAATGAAAATAACTTCATTCTCTGAATTACAGTATAATCGGTTCCTGGCGCCCATAAACCAAAAATATCCAATAATAATCGGATTCCGAAATCAATTATCAAAGATGGGAATCAGTACAAGGTTTTTTGACCACCCGTGAGTAGAGTAGGCCAATGGCTATCAACGACGCCGACGGATCCGAATCCGGGCAAATGGAGGGCATGGAAAAGTCGGAGCCGTCACCGGAAAACAGGCGGGGCGGCCCCGTCGAGGGATCGGACGTCCGCATCGGCGAGTATTCGTGGGCCGACTTCATGGAAGAACACGGTCACGAAGCGGAAGTATCTCGCCTCTATGAAAAAACTTCTGGCCGACCACCGAGCGAAAGTGGCGATAGTCTGGGGCTCGAAAGCAGCGAGGATCTAACGTCGTCCGTTCCCTATGGCGACGACTGGGAATCGGTCGACTTCGAACCGGATGAGTACCTCGGATTTCATCCGGACGACGTTTTTCACCGAATCCGCGACACCGCGGCCCCGCGGGCCAAGGCCCTGCAACGGACGGTCGCCCGATACATCGACCCCGAGACGACGCCGGTTACGAAGGGCCGGTGGATGTGGGAACACTTCAAGCAGGAATATTACTACGACGACGACGGAGAACGCCCACGCCGGGACGACGGCTCCGTGATCCCATTCCGGCCGGAAGAGTATCTGGGGTTCGATCCGGACCGAACCGAAGGACGTCTGAGCCGCGCCGAGGACATAGCGACCGAACTCCACGACCTCGTCGACGAACGGACCGTCAACGTCGCAGAGGACCTCGACGAGGACGAGTTCTTCTCGACCGCGGACGGACAGACCACGGTGGCGAACCGGTACGACCTCGAAAAGGCGGTCCCCCAGGAGAAGAAACCCTACTTCCGGGAGGAGGACCGATATTGGGTCAACAAACCCTACGCGTTCGTGGTTCTGTTCCACTCCGAGAAGGAGAACGAGAAGAAATACTACGCCATCGAACCGCATCTCAACGAAATCGAGGGCGAACTGAAGGAGTTCCTGACCGGGAAACTCCGAAACGCGATCAAGTACTCCGACGACACGATACCCTCGCAGGGCCAGGGAGCGGACAGGCCGTCGGTGATCGAGCGGGAAACCCGTCGCCTGCTGGAACGCTACGACCTCTTCGAAAAGACGGCTAACGACTCGAGCAACGGGATGCTGGGCCAGGTAAAGGCGTTGATGGGTGGCGAATCCCCGGAAGAAACGGACGATTCCGGCGGACTCGACGGGATCGAGGTGCGACCCGAACCCGTGGTGCTGGAGGAGAACTCCGAAATCCTCTCCGAATACCAGGTCGAGAAGCTACTCTACCACCTCAAGCGGGATTTCGTCGGTTACGAACGGATCGATCCGATCAAGCACGACATCAACGTCGAGGACATCTCGTGCGACGGGTGGAACTCGCCCGTCTTCGTCTACCATACCGACTACGAGCAGATCATCTCGAACATCTACCACGGCGAGGAGGAACTGAACGACTTCGTCGTCAAACTCGCCCAGCGGTCCGGGAAGGGGATCTCGAAACGGCGGCCACAGGTCGACGCCACGCTCCCAGACGGGTCGCGTGCCCAACTGACCCTGGGGCGAGAAGTGTCCGATCACGGGACCAACTACACCATCCGCCAGTTCAAGGACGTCCCGTTCACGCCGATCGACCTCATCAACTGGAACACCTTCTCGCTGGACGAAATGGCCTTCCTCTGGCTGTGCATCGAGAACAACAAGTCGCTCATCTTCGCCGGGGGGACCGCCTCGGGGAAGACCACCAGCCTGAACGCGGTCTCGCTGTTCATCCCGTCGAACACGAAGATCGTCTCGATCGAGGACACCCGGGAAGTCGAGCTCCCCCAGCGCAACTGGGTCGCCTCCGTGACCAGGCCGTCGTTCTCCGACGACGACGAGGGAGACGTCGACGAGTTCGACCTGCTGGAGGCCGCCCTGCGCCAGCGGCCCGACTACATCGTGATGGGCGAGGTCCGTGGCGAGGAGGGGCGCGACCTGTTCCAGGTGATGTCGACCGGCCACACCTCCTACTCCACGTTCCACGCCGACACCGTCGGTGAAGTGCTCAAACGCTTCACCACGGACCCGATCAACGTCTCGAAGACGATGTTTACCGCCCTGGACCTGGTGTCGATCCAGACTCAGACCCGGGTCGACGGCCACAAGGTCCGGCGGAACAAGACGCTGACCGAGGTCAACCACTACGACGCCGAGAACGACGAGATCAACGTCCAGGACGTCTACCAGTGGCAGGCGGAGACCGACGAGTTCCTGAAGATGTCCGAGTCGAACACGCTGGAGGAAATCAAGTTCGATCGCGGGTGGAACCAGGAACGACTGGAGGAGGAACTGTTCAAACGACGGACCATCCTCGCGTATCTCATCGAGAACGGCCTGAGCGAGTACACGAAGGTCGCCGCGACGATCCAGGCCTTCATCAACAATCCGGAGACCGTCCTGACCCTCATCGCGAACGGCACGCTGCAGGACGCCCTCGAGGACCTCCGGGAGATGGAGAGCGTCCTGATCGACGTCGACCCCGAAAAGGAGGCCCTGGTCCCGCGGCCCGAACCGGGTGATGAGACGTACAACACCGCCACCGACATCCTCGAGCGGGCCGAAGATCGACTGTTCGACGAATACCGGGGCACGGTTCCGAGCGGCCTGGGCTCCGCCCTGGCCGAGGGCGAAACCGCGGCCGAGACTGAACAGACACCGCCTGAGCCGCCGGCGACGGACGAGTCGCGATCCGAGTTCGATTTCGGCGATCAAACCGGGGACGGAACCGACGACATGGAGACCGTCGACTTCGGCACCAGCGGCGAAACGAACCTCGGCGGGGGTACCGCGGTTACGGGAGAAGACGAGGTCGCGACCTCGGGCCCCGACTGGTTGAGCGACGACGGCGGCTTCGACTTCGGCGACACCGATCTCATGGAGGAATCCTCGGCCGACTCGGCAAGCGAGACGACGAGTCCGGAAACCGACGCGGACGGGGCCGCCGGAAGAACGGAAACCGACGCGGGCGCATCCGCCGGGCCCGACGACGGGTCGACCCCGCCGCCCGACGACGCGGGGACCGAGCCCGAAAGTCGATCGGAAAAGGGCGAACGCGATGAGACGGACGAGGAACCGATTTTCGAGGCACCGGACGTCAGTGGGGGATCTACCGTCGACGGGGGGCCACTCTTCGGGAGTGGGACGGAAACCGAACCGGATACGGACGGCGAACCCGACGACGACACCGACGAGCCGTTCGGCGAGACGGACGCCGACGAGGGGGGCCCCTTCGAATCGGCTACCGCTACCGACGAAGGGGGTGGTATATTCAGCGACGTGAGCGACGAGAACGACGAATTCGAGGGCGGATCGATTTTCAGCGACGACGACCCGTTTGAGGACGCGGAGGATTCGGACGACGGTGACGACACATGAGCCTGGACACGATCGACGGCTCCCGGAGCCCGGGCCAGTCGAGCGACGCCCTGGGGGACGCGTTGTACCCGCTCTACGACCGCCTGTTCAGCGAGGACAGCGATTTCGTCGCCGACGTGGAGAAAAAGCTCGCACAGGCGCGGATGACCGAAACCGTCGAGATGTACCTCTCGCGGTCCCTCGGCATCGGCGTCATCAGCGGCCTGGTCCTGTGGATCCTCGGGACGTTACTGGGCTATTTCCTCTTCGCCACCGGGATCATCGTCGTCAAC
>JBLGCL010000148.1:0-7398 GCA_047617305.1 Natronomonas sp. | reverse complement strand
GACGCCAGAGAACCCGGCCGATCGCGAAGGGAACCGCCCCGGCGACGAGCAGCGCCGGGATCGCGTAGAACTCGCCCCAGACGAGGGGAACGAGGATGGAAACGAAGACCAGCCCGCCGAGCGCCTGGAGCATCCGGCCCAGGTCCCGGGCGATCGTGGCGAACCGGCCGTTCATGTATGCACATCTGCCGACGGTGCGCACATAAACGCCCTGCTTTTGAGACTTTCCCCGTCATGCTGTGACGACATCGCAGACCGCTGGCCTCCCCCCTTTCACGGCCATGGTCGTCATTGTCCGGCGATCACCGACCCCGCCCGTGCGGTCGCCAGCACATCGCCACGCCGACCGTGATCAGTCCCCGGTCTGGAGCCGTTCGACCAGCGCTTCCCGGATTGACCGCGGCGACTCCTCCGGGCCGCGAGCCTGCAGGTCGGCGTCCGAATCGCCAGCCTCGTCCCCCGGAACCTGGACGTTGAGCAAAGTAAGGGAGGTCTCCGACGGGGCGATCCGGACGAACTCGACGGCCCGGCGGGCCGCGTACGGGGAATGTGGACCCCGCCCGACCAGGACGACCATGTCGCCACGACCGCGGTCCCCCTGGGTCCCATTTTGACGAGCGTCACGTCGCAATCGGCCCGGGAGGCGATCGGGTCGATCGTGGATCCGAGGACGTGTTCCCGCCTGCTCCGGGCCCCCGCCAGCCCAGCAGGACGTGGTCGGCTCCCTCCTCTTCGATCACGTCGAGGATGACCTCCCCGGCGTCGCGCCCGACGATGGCCCGTGTTCTGATCCCGACGTCGAGGTTCTCAACGACGCCACGGGCTTGCTCCAGGAGTTCCCGCTGGTTCTCGATGCGTTCCTCCTCGAAGGCGACGTTCTGGGAGAGCGAGATCTGCCGAGGGACCTCGATGACGTTGACGGCGATCAACTCCGCCTCCTGGTCGGCGTTGACGTGTGCGCTGGCGGCCGCCAGCCGGATCAGGTCCGCGCCAGTTTCGGGGTTCGCCACGGGGACGACGACGCGGTACCGTCCGGTCCCGTCGGCGACCGTCCCCGGTTCGGGGGCGATCGCTTCACCGAGCAGGGTCTCGGCGGGTGCCCGATCCCGGGCGTACCAGAAGTACCAGCCGATTCCAGCACCCACGATGAGCACGCCGATTCCCTGAACGAGCGGGTTCATGCCGACCAGGACGCCCAGCGTGGCGAGGAACCCGACGACCGGTACGACGGGATAGAGCACGCCTGGAATCCGAAACGACGGTTCGTAATCGGCGGGATCCGCCCGCCGGAGGACGACGACTGCCACGTGGACCAGCGCGTAGGTGACTAGGTACATGAAACTCGCCACTTCGGCGAGCGTCCCGATCCCCACGCCGATCGCGATGAGGACCAGCGTGACGATCCCGGTGACAGTGATCGACCGATACGGCGTCCGGAAGCGGTGGTGAACCTCGTTGAGCCAGTTGACGAGGATCCGGTCGCGGCCCATCGCGAAGTTGACGCGGGCGGCCGAGAGGATGCTCGCGTTCGCGCTCGATATCGTGGCGAAAACGGCCCCGAGGATCATCATCAGCGCACCGAGCGACCCGACGAACTCGATGGCCACGTCGGCGACGGGAATCTTCGAAGTGGCCAGCGCGTCGATCGAGAGCGTCCCAGTCGAGACGAACATCACGCCGACGTACTCAGCGTCGGCGTGACGACGGCCGCGATCATCGACAGCGGGAGGTTCCGGCTCGGGTTTTTGATCTCCTCGGCGCTGGTGGCGATGACCTCAAAGCCGATGAACGACACGTATACGGTTCCGATCGTGGCTGCGACGCTTCCCCAGCCGAAGGGGTTGAACTCGCGGACCGTCGGTCCCTCCAGGAGCCCCAGGCCGAGAAACGCGACGATGAGCGCAACCAGCGAGAGGACGATGACGTTCTGGAGCGCCCCGGTCTCCTTCACGCCGTAGTAGTTGACGCCCGTCAACAGGGCCGCCACCGCCAGCGCAGCGACGGTGATCCCGAGGTCGCCCCACCCGGCGAGAAAGCCGACGTAACTGCCGAGCCCCGGGAGGAGGTACTGTCCGAACCCGATCATGTAGAACGCGCTGGCGAAGGTCAACCCGGCCCACATCCCACAGCCGACGATGCTACCGAAGAACGGGCCGAGGGCCCGGTTGACGTAGTAGTAACTGCCGCCGGCCCGGGGCATCCCGGTCGCCAGTTCCGACAACGAGAGGGCGGCGAGCAGGGAGACGACCCCGCCCAGGGCGAACGACACCATGCTCGCCGGACCTGCCTGCTTCGCGGCGATGCTCGGCAGGACGAAGATGCCCGCGCCGATCATCGTCCCGAGGCCGATGGTGTCGGCCTCGAGAAAGCCCAGGTCGCGTGCCAGTTCTTGGTCCGCCTCGCTCATTCCGCTATCACCCTCCGTTCGATCGGACCGACCGGTCCCGTCCATCGAACGGATCGACGGAGCAGTTCGGGGAGCGGTACGGATCCGAGTCCACTGGCCATATCAAAGGCGTCGATCAGGGTGTCCTTAACTGATTCGAACGGCGTGAGCGCGGTGACTGGTCACGACCGCTGGTTCCGGAACCAGCGCGACACTCGCGACCGGATCCCGAGGTGGCGCTTGGCCATGATGACCGTGTTCCCGGCTCGTCGGCCAACTTCCTCGGGAATGGCCCCGAAGACGAGTTGTTTGAGCAGGCCCTCCCGCGAAGACCCGATGATCGTGACGTCGTGTTCCGCCGATCGTTCGACGATCGCGTCGACGACGTCCTCGCCCTCGACGACCGACGGGGAGGCATCGACGTCGTCGTCGATGAGCCCGACGGTCCTGTCGAGAATCTCCTCGGCATTCTCGCCGTCTTCGGCCCCCGGCGTCCGGACGTAAATCACCTCGACGTGGGCGTCGTTCGGCCGGGCGATGGCTCCCGCGATCTCGGCGGCGAACTCGGCGTGTGGCCCGCCGGCGGTCGGCACCAGGATCGATTCCACTTTCCCGGCCGGGCCGATCCGTTCGACGAGAACGTCACAGCGGGCCCTCGTGACCACCTCGTCGACGTTGCTGCCGAGGACGTAGTCACGGCGCCGACCGCGCCCGCGCCAGCCCATCAGCACGAGGTCGGCATCGTCCTGTTCGATGGTGTTCAGGATGGCCTGGGCGACGTCGTGGCCGATCCGGATCTTGCCGCTGACCGGGACGTCGGGGTTCTCCTCGTTCGCCACCTCGATGGCCTCGTCGAGGACGGCCCGTTGCTGGTCGACGAACCGACGCCCCTCGGAGAGGGGCGTCTGCTGGGGCACGGCCACGACGTTCATGACCTCGACGTCGGCGTTCCGGGCCTCGGCGACGTCCAGCGCCGTGTGCATCAACTGCTCGACGCTCTCCGGGTTCGCGATCGGGACCAGGATCCGCTCCTCCGTTTCGGCGCGCTCCGGTGCAGGTGCCTGCTCGGTCGCCACCGTCGGCGTCTCCTCCTCGATCTTCTCCTCCTCCATCGGCGCGGAGTAGGCGTAGTAGAGGAGGATGCCCAGGCCCATCCAGATGGCCGTCGTGATCAGGGCGATGAACCCGTGGGAGTCGGGCCCGAGGCCGATCTCCAGCCCCAGCGCCGACAGCAGGAACGGCGTGAGCATGAACTGCAGGACGATGCCGATCAGCGGCGGCCAGGGCATGTACGGGACCTCGTAGGTCCGCGGGAGGTCGGGATGGGTCTTGCGCATCCGGACGAGCGTCCAGTTGACCTGGACGAACAGCAGGATGAACATGATGTCCGCCGAGGCGGCGACGGCCTCGATGGGGAGGAGGACGGCCATCGCGGCGATGAGGATCGCCGAGAGGAAGATGGCCACGTGTGGCGTCCGCTTGTCGGCGTGGACGCGGCTGAAGACGGGGGGCAGGGACCGGTCGCGACCCATCGCGAACGACACGCGACTGGAGGAGTAGATCGTGGCGTTGAGCGCGCTCATCGTGGCCGTCAGGCCGGCGACGAGCAGGAGCGGAACGCCGTAGGGGACGAACTGGCCGGCGGCCTCGATGATGCCGAGTTCGCCGAGATCCCCGAGTGCTTCCCACGTCGAAATGCCGCCCGGCGTGGCAGTGTCGGGAATGCCGCCCGGGCGATCGATGAGGTGCTGTGTCACTTCGATCCCGCCGATGGAAGCGAACGCGACCAGGATGTAGATGGGCACGACGATGGCCAGGGAGTAGAACACCGCCTTCGGGATGTTTTCGCCGGGATCGACCACCTCCTCGCCGGACTGGACGATGATCTCGTAGCCCTCGAAGGCGATGTAGGTGAAGCCCATCGCGCCGACGATGCCGATGATGCCGTTCGGCGCGAACCTGGGACTCCCCACGAACTTCTGGGGCCAGTCCGGGGTATTGACCGTGGCGAGGATTCCGAAGGCGACGAAGATTCCGAGGATCACCACCTTGATTCCGGTGACGACGACGCCGGCCTTCCCGGTTTCCTCGGCCCCGCGATAGTTGATGTACGCGAACAGCGAGACCATCAGGACGGCCAGGATCTTTTCCAGCAGCAGCCGGTCGATCACGCCGAACAGGGCGAACTCGCCGGGGAGCACGCCGCCGAAGACGAGAAACTCGGTGAGGAAGACCCCGAAGGTGACGGCGTACAGCGAACAGGCGACCGCGTGGGCGAACCAGCTCATCCACCCGGCGTAGAACCCGTTGGGATCGACGAGCGCCTCCTTGACCCAGAGATACCCGCCGCCGGCCTCGGGGAACGCGGCCCCCAGTTCGGCGTACGAGACGGCCGTGAACAGCGCGACGATTCCGTTCAGGAGGAACGCCAGCGTGAGGGCCGGGCCGGCCAGCCCGGCCGCGAATCCCGTGAGTGCGAAGACGCCGGCGCCGATCATCGCGCCGACGCCGATGAAGGTGATGTCGAAGAGGCTCATGTCGCGAGACAGTTCCGTTTCCACCTCGCCCGGTGGGGATTCGGTAGAGTCCGAAGGCTCCGAAGAGTCCGTCATTCACCAAGGAGTGCGGCGGCACTTTCCGTAAAAGTACGGACTAGCAGGAAGAAACGACGGAACGGGACACTCGGCCGCACATTCCCGGCCGCCACGCGAGCGCGTCAACGAACATTCGGTGTCGAGTCAGCTCCGCCCGCTCCCGAACAGTCGCTCGCGCCAGGACCGGTGGCGGGCCTTCTCGGCGAGCAACACCGGACACTCGACGTCGTTGATCACCTCGTGGACGAGCGACTCGCGCAGGAGGCGTGTCAGGAGGCCCTTCTGGGTGGCCCCGATGACCAGCATCGAACACGATTCGGCGGCGGACTCGATGGCCGCCTCGATGTCGCCGGTTTCGACCAGGAGGTCGGCGTCCGCGAGACCCTGCTCCTCGGCCCACGACTCCAGGAACTCCCGTCCTCCCGCTTCGTCGTCCTCGTCGGCGACGTGCAGCAGGGTCACGTCCGAGTCGAACTCGTTTTGCAGGAGTCGAACCACGTTCGCTCCGAGTTCGGCGTGCGGCCCGCCGGACGTCGGCAACAGCAGCTGTTCGGGTTCGCAGTCCCGTCCCTTCAATACGAGGAAGTCACACGGGATGTCCTCGGTGAGTTCGTCGATCCGGCTTTCGGCGCGTCCGTGCGAGTGCGGGCCCCAGCCCATGACCACGAGGTCGGCCTCGTGAGCTCGAGCGGCGTCGAAGATCTCCTCGAACGACCGGTGCGAGAGGATCGTGTGCGTCTCGACGTCGACGCCGAACGTCTCGGCATCGCGTTCGGCGGCGTCGAGGACGCCGTGGTAGTCCGCCTCGAGTTCCTCCACGTGGTCGGCCGCGTAACTGAGTGACGTCTGGTCCGGGACGGTGACGATGTGGACCGCGTCGACGCTCCCGCCGCGCTGTTTGGCGATCGCGCTGCCGAGCGTGATGAGGTCCTGCTCGTGGTCCGGGTTCGCGAGCGGGACCATCACGTTGTACTCCCCGCCGTCGGGCTTGGCCATCCCGGCAGCAGAGACGGCGACCTCGGGCATCCGTTCCTGTCTGTTCAAAACGAACTCGCTCAGAATGCCCTGCTTGTCCGTGGTTCCCCGAGCGTAGGCGAAGTACCAGACGGCGCCGCCACCGGCAAAGGCGACCGCCAGGCCGATGTACAGCGGCTTCATGAAGAAGATCAGACCGAACGAAGAGAGCGCTCCCAGTACCGGGACGGCGGGATAAAGCGGCGTCTTCCATTCGGGCTGGTATTCCTCCACGTCCGCCTCCCGCATGACGATCAGTCCGACGTTCAACAACCCGTAGACGATGAGGTGGAGCACGCTTCCCGCTTTGGCGAGGGGCTTGACGTTGCCGACGACGATGAACAACAGGATGAGGCCGCCCGTGACCGCGATGCTCCGGTAGGGGGTCGCGAACCGTGGGTGGATCTCATTGAGTTTGGCGCTGATGAGTTTGTCCCGGCCCATCGCGAAGTTGATGCGCGAGGAGGCGAGGATGCTGGCGTTCGCGCTCGACGCGGTGGCGAGCAACCCGGCGAACGTCAGCAGGCCGACGCCGACTCCGGCGACGCCGATCGCCCCGAACGAGACCCCTGCGACGTCGAGGACGGGCGTGGTGGTGAACTCCGGTCCGAGCTGTCGCCAGTTGATCACGCCCATCAGAACCACCATGATGATGGCGTACATCACCGTCACGATGACGACGCTGCCGATCACCGCCCGGGGAAGGTTCCGGCCGGGATTCTTCAGTTCCTCGGCGACAGTGGTGATCTTCGCGAAGCCGAGGAAGGAGACGAAGACGAGGCCCGTTGCGGGCAGAACCGCCCCGACGCCGCCGGTCTCCGCCGGGAAGAACGGTCGGAGCGTCGAGACGTCGGCCTGGAGGAGTCCCAGCAGCGAGAACAACGTCAGGATTCCGACCAACGTGACGACGATGACGATCTGCGCGCGGCCCGTTTCCTTCGCCCCGATGTAGTTGATCGCGATGAACGTGAGGCCGGCGAGCAGCGCCCCCACCTGGAACGACGACAGGCCCACCGGCCCCACCGTGAGGGCCGGGATCGGCATGAACGACGCGAGGTACTCGCCGAACCCGAGCGTGTAGAACGCACTCGCGAACGCCAGGCCCATCCAGTTCCCCCAGCCGGCGATCGAGCCGAAGAGCGGGCCGAGCGCGTGGTTGACGTAGTAGTAGCTGCCGCCGGCCTTGGGCATGGCCGTTCCGAGTTCCGACGCCGACATCGCGGTGAACAGCGAGATGACGCCGCCGATCACGAACGAGAGCGCGACGGCCGGGCCGGCGGCGGCCGCCGCCTGCCCCGGCAGGACGAAGATGCCTGCCCCGATCATCGTCCCGATCCCGATCGTGAGCGCCGCGAGGAGGCTGAGGTCCTTCGCGAGTTCCTCGTCGTCGCCGGTCATTCGTCG
>JBLGCL010000147.1:0-7439 GCA_047617305.1 Natronomonas sp. | reverse complement strand
GGATCCGCTCGAAGCGGTCCTGACCTGTGGGACGGTTTGTAACAACGCCGAACGGGCGTCCGAGGACGAGGATCGCGAGTTCTTCGGCGATCCGACCGAGATCGCGCTGAAGGTCTCCGCCGAGAATGGAGCCGTCGACCCGGACGTCGAACGGGTCCACGAGATTCCCTTCACGTCGGAACGCAAGCGGATGACCGTCGTCACCGACGACGGGACGGCGTACATGAAGGGCGCGCCGGAGGTCGTCCTCGAACGGTGTGACCGCGTTCTCCGGGACGGCGACGTCGTCGAACTGACCGACGAGCACCGCCAGGAGATCCTCGACCACAACGACACGTTCGCGGGAGATGCCCTTCGCGTGCTCGGGTTCGCCCGCAACCCCGGCGCCGATCCGGAGACGGACGACGACGAACTCGAGGACGGCATGGTCTTCCTCGGTCTGCAGGGCATGATCGACCCGGCCCGCGAGGAGGTCCCGGGGGCCGTCCAGGACTGTCGCGACGCGGGCATCGACGTGATCATGATCACCGGGGACAACCTCAAGACCGCCAAGGCGATCGGCGCGGAGATCGGGTTCGACCCCGAGGGCGCGATGACCGGCGCCGACGTCGACGAGTTGACCGACGAGGAACTCGCCGACGCCGTCGCGGACGTGGAAATCTTCGCCCGCGTTTCGCCGGACCACAAGGTCCGAATCTTGGAGGCCGTCCTCGCGAACGGCCACGACGTCGCGATGACCGGCGACGGCGTCAACGACGCGCCGGCACTCAAGCGGGCCGACGTGGGCGTGTCGATGGGTCAGCGGGGGACCGACGTCGCCCAACAGTCCAGCGACATGGTGTTGCGCGACGACAACTTCGCGACGATCCGCGACGCCGTCGCCGAGGGCCGTGGAATCTTCGACAACATCCGGAAGTTCGTCAACTTCATGCTGTCGGCGAACGCCGGCGAGGTGCTGGTCGTCTTCCTCGGCGTGCTGATCGGGAGCGCGTTCTTCCCGGAGTTCGCCTCCACGAGTGCCTCCGAGGCGCTGATCCTCACGCCCGTGATGCTCCTGTGGATCAACCTGGTCACCGACGGCCTCCCGGCGCTCGCGCTCGGGGTCGATCCCAAGGCCGACGACATCATGGACCGGCCGCCGCGCGGCGCGGACGAGTCGGTCATCAACCGCCGGGTCATGGCCTCGATCCTGACGATCGGGACCCTGCTGGCCGTGACGGGACTGCCCCTGTTCTTCTACGGCCTGGTCCAGGAGCGCCTGGTCGTGGCCCAGACGCTCCTGTTCACGTTCATCGTCGCTGCGGAGATGATCTGGGTACAGCTCATCCGGTCGCGCTACGACCTGTCAGTCGTCTCGAACCCCTGGCTGATCGCCGCGATCGCCAGCACGATCGTGCTCCAGCTCGGCGTGCTCTACACGCCGGTCAACGAGTTCTTCGGCGTCGTGGCGCTGAACGCGACCCACTGGTCCTGGATCGCCGTGACCTTCGTCGCGTTCGCGATCCTCGGGGCGCTCGGCGGTAAGGCCCTCGAGCGGGCGTTCGAGGCCTGATCCGCCGACAGCGTTTCCCGTCACCCTTGCGGCGGACGACGCAGCCGACGGAGCCGGGTTTTTTCGTGTCCATCGTTCAGGATCTTGAACTTGAACGCCCGCCAGCAGTATGGTCCCCACGTGATCGTCGCCGTCGGCCTCGGCTTCCTCGTCGCACCGGTCGTCCTTCCACCCCTTTCGCTCGGTGACCCCACGTTCGTGTACCGGGCGAACGAGGTGGCGGCAACCGGTGACGGCGTTCGGATCGAGGGGTCGTCACTCGACGCACCGCAGGGAACCCCGCATCCGGCGGCCCTCGACGACGACCGCTACTGTCTCTCCGGGACATCGCGGCTCCGTGCGTTCGAACAGTTCCTCCTGTCCGGTCACGAGGTCCTCAGTACCTACGCGTTCGATCGCGCCCCGACACCCGAACTCAACGACAAGTTCCTCGAAACCGGGTACGTCTATCACGACGGATCGTTTTACCGCCAGACGATCGTCACCCGGAACGACACCCCATACCTGTCGCTGAACGGGACGCCCGGTCCGATGGCACTCCGGCGTCTCGCGGTTTCGCTGGACGTCCCGCCTCCCTGGGGCGAGGATGCGATTCGCGCCGTCAGGACGGGACAGGTGACAACCCACGAGCCCCTCACCGTCCTGAACGAACGGGTCGACGACGGAACGCTCGTCGCGTACGACGACCGGGTGTTCGTGCTCTACACGGTCGACGAGCGGGCGTCGGCCGTTCCATGGTGGCTTTCGACCGTCGCCGTCTGGGCGAGCGTCGCGGTGGGACGTGCCCTGACGCTCCGGGGACAACACCGGTGGCTAACGCGGCGACGGCGAGCGTAGCAATGCTTTCCCGACGGTGATATGCCGCCACTGTTCGGTCAGGGCTGCCCTCAGTTTCGTCGCGTCAGACGTCGGGACGTCCCCGATTCGGCCCTGGGTGAGATCTCCACGGGAAAAACACCCACACGTCGGGTCGACCGGGAGCTATTTCTCCACCGCCGTGCCATCCCCTCGCATGTCGTTCATCGAGTGGTCCGACGAGCAGTTCGCGATCGGGGTCGAACGGGTGGACGAACAACACCGTCGCCTGTTCGAACTCCTCAACGAACTGTACGCGGCCGTCCAGGAGGGGGAGGGCACGGAGGCGGTCGAGGACGTCATCGCCGAACTGGAGGACTACACGTACCATCATTTCGAGGACGAGGAGACGTACATGGACGAGTGCGGGTTCGCCGACGAGTGCGAGGGGTGTTTCCTCGCCCAGGAGAACGCTCACCGGGGCTTCGAAAAGCAGGTGTCCGAGTTGCGGGACCGCTTCGAGTCCGGCGACGCCGACGTCGAAATGCAGACCCTCCGGTTCCTTCGAACGTGGATCGCCGAACACGTCGCCGGGATGGATCAGCAGATCGGGACCTACCTCGAGGAAGGGGCCGAAGACCTCGAACCGATGGAGATGTCGGTCACCGAGTAACTGGTTCTCACACGGCGTTTCGGGACCGTCCGACGCCGACCGACAGGTCCCGCCTGCAGGACCGATTGCCCTTTAATGGCGGAGCCAGTCAGGGACCCATATGAGTCGATTCGAGGAGGTCGACGACCAGTACGACCCGCACGCGGTCGAGGAACGCGTGTTCGAGTACTGGGACGACGTCGACGCCTACGAGACGGCGACGGAACGCCGGGACGGCGCCGAGCGGTACTTCTTCGTCGACGGCCCGCCGTACACGTCGGGGTCGGCCCACATGGGCACGACCTGGAACAAGGTACTGAAGGACAACTACATCCGCTACCTCCGGATGCAGGGCTACGACGTGACCGACCGGCCGGGCTACGACATGCACGGCCTGCCGATCGAGACCCGCGTCGAGGAGGAACTCGGCTTCGAGAACAAGAAGGACATCCAGGAGTTCGGTGAAGAGAACTTCATCGAGGAGTGCAAGCAGTACGCCGAGGAGCAACTCGAAGGCCTCCAGGACGACTTCAAGTCCTTCGGCGTCTGGATGGACTGGGAGAATCCCTACAAGACGGTTAACCCCGAATACATGGAGGCCGCCTGGTGGGGGTTCGAGCGGGCCCACGAGAAGGGTCTCGTCGAGCAGGGCCAACGCAGCATCAACCAGTGCCCGCGCTGTGAGACCGCCATCGCCAACAACGAGGTCGAGTACGACCAGGTCGAGGACCCCTCCATCTACGTGAAGTTCCCGCTCGAGGATCGGGACGGCTCCCTCGTCATCTGGACGACCACGCCCTGGACGATCCCGGCGAACACCTTCGTCGCGGTGGACCCCGAGATGACCTACCACGCCGTCCGCGCCGAGAAGGACGGCGAGTCGGAGGTCCTCTACGTCGAGGAGTCACTCGTCGAGGACGTCCTCCGGGAGGGTCGCTACCAGGACTACGAGGTCGTCGAGGCGGTGACCGGCGAGGAGATGATCGGCTGGGAGTACGAGCACCCGCTCCGGGAGGCGGTCCCCGACGCCCCCGACTTCGAGGGCGCGCTCCAGGTCTACGCCGGCGACTACGTCGAGGCCGACCGCACGGGGCTCGTCCACTCCGCACCGGGGCACGGCGAGGAGGACTTCGAGCGCGGCCAGGAACTCGGTCTCGAGGTGTTCTGTCCCGTCGGCGCCGACGGCGTCTACGGGGACGGGGCCGGGAAGTACGCCGGGCAGTTCGTCAAGGACGCCGACCCGGAGATCATGGACGACCTCGAGGCGAACGGCCTGCTGCTCTCCAGGGATACGACCCACCACCGCTACGGTCACTGCTGGCGCTGTGACACGGGCATCATCCAGCGCGTCACCGACCAGTGGTTCATCACGATCACCGACGTCAAGGACGACCTCCTCGAGAACATCGAGGACAGCGAGTGGTACCCGTCGTGGGCCCGCGACAACCGCTTCCGGGACTTCGTCGAGGAGGCCCCCGACTGGAACGTCTCCCGCCAGCGCTACTGGGGCATCCCGATCCCGATCTGGGTTCCAGAAGACTGGGACGGCGAGATGGACGAGGTGATCGTCGTCGGCGACCGCGAGGAACTCGCCGAGCGCGTCGACGGGGACGTCGACCCCGAGACCGTCGACCTCCACAAGGACACCGTCGACCACCTGACGATCACCGAGGACGGGACCACCTACACGCGCGTCCCGGACGTGTTCGACGTCTGGCTGGACTCGTCGGTGGCGACGTGGGGGACCCTCGACTACCCCGAGACGGAGGCGGACTTCGAGGAACTGTGGCCCGCCGACCTCATCCTCGAGGCCCACGACCAGACGCGCGGCTGGTTCTGGTCCCAGCTCGGGATGGGCACGGCGGCGACGGGCGAGGTCCCCTACGACACGGTCGTCATGCACGGGCACGCCCTCATGCCCGACGGCCGGGCGATGTCCAAGTCCAAGGACATCTTCGTCGACCCCCACGAGGTCATCGAGCGCCACGGGGTCGACCCGATGCGCCTGTTCCTCCTGTCGGTCACGCCCCAGGGGGACGACATGCGCTTCTCCTGGGACGAGACCGAGGAGATGCAGGCGGACCTCAACATCCTCTGGAACGTCTTCCGGTTCCCGCTGCCGTACATGCGCCTCGACGACTTCGACCCCGACGAGGTCACCCTCGCGGACGTCGACGGGGTCTCCGCGAGCGAAGCGAGCGGAGGCTCGTCGGACTTGTCCGACGGTGACCTCGAACTGGTCGACGAGTGGGTGCTCTCGCGCCTGCAGACCGTGACCGCCGAGATGACAGAGCACATGGACGCGTTCCGGCAGGACCGGGCGCTGGACGTCCTGCTCGACTTCGTCGTCGAGGACGTCTCGCGGTTCTACGTCCAGGCCGTCCGCGAGCGCATGTGGGAGGAGCGCGACAGCCCGTCGAAGCTCGCCGCCTACGCCACGTTCTACGAGGTGCTCTCGACGGTCGTCGAGTTGCTCGCGCCCTTCGCGCCCTTCGTCAGCGAGACCATCTACGGGGCCCTCGCCGGCGAGGACGACCTCGACACCGTCCACGCCCGCGACTGGCCCGAGCCCGACGAGTACTGGCGCGACGAGGAACTCGAAACCGACCTCCGCCATCTGCGCGCCGTCGAGGAGGCCGGGTCGAACGCCCGCCAGCAGGCCGACCGGAAGCTCCGCTGGCCCGTGGCTCGCGTGGTCGTCGCGGCCGACGACGAGCGCACCGCGGCCGCCGTCGAGCGCCACCGCGACCTGCTCGCCGACCGCCTCAACGCCCGCGAGGTCGAGATCGTCGAGGCCGGCGAGGAGTGGGCGGAACTCGAGTACGCCGCCGAGGCCGACATGAGCCTGCTCGGGCCCGAATTCGGCGACGACGCCCACCGGGTCATGGGGGCGCTCAACGACGCGCGGGTCGACGAACCGAGTCTCGACGCCCTCGAGGCGACCGTCGAGGACGCCCTGGGCGAGTCCGTCGACCTGGAGGAGGAGATGGTCGAGGTCGTCACCCGGACGCCCGAGGGCGTCACGGGCGCAACGATCGACGACGAGGGGGAGACCTACGGCGTCGCGTACGTCGACGCCACCCTCACCGAGGACATCGAGAGCGAGGGCTACGCCCGCGAGGTCGTCCGGCGCGTCCAGGAGATGCGCAAGGACCTCGATCTGGAAGTCGAACGGCGAATCCGCTTGGAGATGGACGTGGCCGACGACCGCGTGGCCGAACTGGTGGACCGGCACCGCGAGTTGATCGCCGAGGAGGTCCGCGCCGACGAGTTCGGGCCCGTCGAGGACGGCTACCGCGAGGAGTGGGAGGTCGAGGGGGTCCCGATGACGTTCGCCATCGAAGCCCTCTGAGAGTAGGGAATGCGGGGCTACGGCGACGTTTGGGGTTTCGGACGGGACTATACCTTCGATTGGACGGGGGCCACGAGACTGACGATGGGGAGGGTGGTATCGAAGAACGAACCGGTCGAAATTGCTCGCCTACGGGGTAAACGTTCGTCGGGGCCGCGATGCCGTTTGTCGGCGTACTCCTGGCCGTTCCGCGGAAGTGACACGTCGGGATCGATCCGATCTCCGTCAACAGTCGTACGTCCGCGTTCCCTCCTCGACGGTGATGGTCCGCGTCGCGGTGGCGACGATCGACCCGTCGTGACGAACGCGGAGCACCAGCGTCCCCGTGTCGCCCGGGGAGAGCGTCTCGTCGTCGTCCAGCAGCCCGAACACCTGCGTCCGTACCTGCCCTGTCCTGGAAACGGACGACGTTATCGTCTCGTCGGTGTGCGCGAGAGTCACGACCAGCACGAGTTCCCGCCCGTCCGATCCGTGCCGCTCCCACTCGCGCGGGACGTCGAACGTGACCGTCCCGGCGACGCTGATAGCGTCCCCCGGCGTCCCCATTCCAACACAGGTCCGGACGCTGCCGTTGCCCCCTTCCGGAAAGTCGATCTCGTCGTTCAGTCGAACGGTGAGGTCCGTCGCTTCGACGGTGACGTTCTCCCCGGTGTCGTCGTGGACATGGCCGCCGAAAGCCACTAGCGAGCCGACGCTAAACGCCGTCAGGACGAGGAAAACGACGACCGTGCCGCGACTCGGTGGCCAGCGCAATATCCAGGCCAGGACGCTCATTGTCGCCAGTCCGACGGAAACCGCCTCAAAGGTTCCCCTTGGCGCTGCCGGGGCCAGCGTTTCGACGCCAAAGGAAGCGAGCGTCACGATGCCGGGTGCAGGGGGCGATTCGATGAAGCCGTCCGTGAGGCTCAGACCCGTTCGACCGTGATTTCGCAGCGATCGTCGCCCTCCAGCATGCACCGGTCCTCCTCGATCGAGACCTCCTCGCCGTACTCGTTCGCGAGGCCTTCGATGATGCCCATCCCCACCTCGCAGAGTTGCCGGGACGACTCGTACGTGAGGACCGCCATGTCCGAAACCACCCGGTCGCA
>JBLGCL010000146.1:0-7519 GCA_047617305.1 Natronomonas sp. | reverse complement strand
CTACCAGGGTGGCGACGAGGAGAGCTCGAAGCCCGTTAAACCCGTCTGCACGGCTGCGAAACCACGACTCGGGGTGGGAAAGGTTCGCCGCATACGGGGACACGTTTCGGCGTTTTCACCGGAAAAATATAATGGTCGATGACTCGCTGGACTCCGCCCGGACGCCGTCGCAAGTGAGCACCCATAAGAGAACCCGGCCCGACGGTGGAGACATGAAACAGGCGATCGTCGCGCGCGAGGATCTGGGCATGGGCCGGGGAAAACTGGCCGCCCAGGTCGCTCACGCGTCGCTCATGGCCTACGAGAACGCCGACGACCGGACCCGAGGCGCCTGGAAGGGCGGCGACCAGAAGAAGGTGGTCCTCAAGGCGAACGGCGAGGCCACGCTCTTCGACCTGGCGGACGGCGCCGAACGCGAGGGACTGCCCCACGCGATCGTCAGGGACGCGGGGCACACCGAACTGGAGCCCGGAACGGTGACCGCGCTCGGCGTCGGACCCGGCGAGGACGACGTCGTGGACCGGGTGACCGGCGACCTCCCGCTGTACTGACGATGGTCGAGGTTCCCGTCCGAACGCCGGAGGTCGGTGGCTGATGCGGCACGCCCACCCCGTCGAACGGGCGGTCGGGATCGAACACTACGTCACCGACGTCGACGGCATCGGCGGACGGATTCGATCGCGGCCGGAGGACTTCCGGGTGACGGAGATCGAACGGTTTTCGACCGAACCGGTCGGCGCCGACCGGGGTGATTATCCGCATCTCGTCCTCCGGGTGACCCTCCGCAACTGGGACACCAACGACTTCGCGGCTCGCCTCTCGGACGAACTCGGAACGAGCCGCGAGCGCGTGTCCTGGGCCGGGACGAAGGACAAGCGCGCGCACACGACCCAGCTGTTCAGCGTCCGCGGGATCGAGCCCGGCGAACTCCCGACGATCGACGACGCCGACATCGAAGTCGTCGGCCGTGCGGGCCGGAACATTCACTTCGGGGATCTCCTGGGCAACGCGTTCGAGATCGTCGCCCGGGACGTCCAAGACCACGAACGGATCGAACCGATCACCGACGCGCTCCGCGAGTTCGGCGAGGCCGGGGCGACCGGGGCGGTCGGCGGGGCCGATGACGGGGTGACGGTTCCCAACTACTTCGGCCAGCAGCGGTTCGGGAGCCGCCGCCCAGTGACCCACGCGGTCGGTCTCGCGATCGTCCGTGACGACTGGCAGGGGGCCGTGATGGCGTACCTCGGGAACCCCCGGGAGACCGAACCCGAGGCGACCAGGACCGCGAGGGCGACGATCGAGGACCTCGTCGACGACGCCGGGGCCGTCCCCGAAGGGGTCGACTGGGGGACCGCACTCGACGCCACACCCGATCGCCTGGGGTACGAGCGGTCGATGCTGCACGCGCTCGCCGACGGTGGATCGTTCCGGGACGCCATCGAGACCGTGCCGAGGAACCTCCAGCGGCTGTTCGTCCACGCCGCCCAGTCGTTCCTGTTCAACCGGATCGTGAGCGAGCGTCTGGAGCGAGGGCTCCCCCTGACGCGTCCCGTCGCCGGTGACGTCGCCTGTTTCGCGGATCGCGACCTCCCGGCGGACGCCGACGTGATCGTCCCCGACACCGGTCGGGTCCAGCGCGTCACCGAGCGCCGGGTCGATTCGGTGACCCGCCACTGCGAGCGCGGTCGGGCGTTCGTGACCGCGCCACTGATCGGCACCGAGACCGATCTCGCGGAGGGCGAACCCGGCGAGGTGGAGCGATCGGTTCTGGACGACGTCGATCTCGACCCGTCCGATTTCGACCTCCCGGACCCGTTCGGTTCGACTGGCGACCGGCGGGGGCTCGCGGTCTCGACGAGGCTGGCGGTCGAGCGCGATCCGGTGACGTTCTCCTTTGCGCTGCCCAAGGGATCGTACGCGACCGTCCTGCTGCGCGAGTACCTGAAGACCGCCCCGACTGAGATGGGGTGACGCGAGCGGTTCGATGGACCGGACGTCCGTCGCGCGACGCCATCGGGCTCTGGCCGTTCGGTCGAATCGCGCCCCTTTTGCGGCCCGGGCCACTACGCTTTCCTGACATGAACTGCGGGGAGTGTGCGTCGCCGCTGGAACGGCCGGGCGATTACTGCCTGGTCTGTCGCTCCCCGAACTGCGACACCGTCGTCCTCGACGCCGACCGCGACCGGGCCGAGGTGACGATGCTCGACGACGACGAGGTGGTCGGCACGACGACGATCACCACGACCCCCGAAGACGGCGACGAGTCGGGAGTGGTCGAGTTGCGCAACTTCGCCGGGCGGATCGCCGACGAGATCCGCCGCAAACGGCCGGAGGAGGTCTACGCTGCCGGCGGTCGGTCGGTCGTTCGGGAGGTTCGTGAGGACCTCCACTACTCCTTCTACCGCGTGGAGAAAGGCGATCCCGTCGGGGCCGTCCTCGATCGGCGGAACGACCGGGCACTGGCGGTGGACGAACGACCGCCCGGAGAAAAGATCGGCGGTCGCCACTCGACCCTGATCGGCGGTCGCGACGGCCGGCGGGCTATCCAGGCCGTCGCCGGCCACCCGCACGTCAAGAAGGTGATTCCGGGGCCCATCGACGCCGGGGGGAACGGCTCCCAATCGGGCGTCCGTGCGAAGGCGACCCGGGCCGACGAGAACGGGAACGTCCGCCTGCTGATCCGGGACGGATCGAGCGTCCAGGAGAACCGGATCGTCACGACCGCCCGCGACCGGGACACCGGGGAACGCGTCCGCGAGGACCTCAACGATGCGTTGGGGGAAGCCGAACTGCACTAACGGGTGAGCACGCACCGCAGCGTTCCGATGGCCGGGCCCGTGCCAGCTGGTGTCAGCGCAATGGTATCACCGTCGGGAACCTTGAAGAGTCATGTTTGGCCGTCCTCCCGCCGCCATCGTCCTCGCTCTACTGATCCTCCTCGCCGGCTGTTCGGCGTTCGACGGCGAAGACCCCACGACGACCGACCCCGGACCGACCGTCACGTTCGAACTCGACATCGACGGCACGGTTCGCGACGCGCACTACTTCGAGATCCGGCTGGTCGAAGGGCCGGTCGACGAGGTGACGGTCACCTATCGGAACGGGACGACCGAGGTCCGTCAGGTGGACGGCCGGAGTTCCCGATACGGGGGCGACGGGACGGCCGTCACCGACGTGGATTCCGGCCTCGAGGCGGTCGACGTCATCGCGTTCTCCGGGCCGCCGAACGCCACGATCAGGAACCCCGACGTAACCCCGGCCGCGACCGCGATTTATGTCATCCGGGCGTCCGGCGCGGACGCGTACCGGGCCTGGGGCGTGCTCAAGTGTCGGGACGGGTTTGCGCTGACAGCCGTGACGTTCCACGTCCTCGAGTCTGGGATAGACGGTCCCGGTGTAGCGTGTTCGACGGTTTCCTGAGCGCGACCGTCACCGTCCGCGGGTCGCCGATCCCTCGACAGCGCCGGCACCCTCGATGCCACAACGGTTACCATGCTTCTCTTCGAAGTCATTCGAATGGACACGGCACTCGCGATCGGCGGGACCCGGTTCCTCGGCCGTCACACCGTCGAGGAACTCCTCGACCACGACTACGAGGTGACGACGCTCACGAGGGGCGAACACGAGAATCCCTTCGCGGACCGGGATGGCGTTTCCCATTACCGGGGCGATCGCAACGATCGGGACGCCCTCGAGGCAGCTAAGGACGCCGTCGAACCGGACGCAGTGTTCGACTTCGTCGGCCATTTTCCCCGACAAATCGAGGACGCCACGTCGGTGTTCGCGGACGTCGACGCGTACGTGTTCGTCTCGAGCGCCAGCGCGTACCGGGGACCGCCGGAACGGCCGTTCCCGTCGCCGCTTCGGGAGGGTTCGACGCCGCTGCAGGCGTGCTCCGACGAACAGGCGGCCGACGAGTCCGACGAGAGCTACGGCGCGCGAAAGGCGGAGTGCGACCGGATCTGTTTCCGGGCGGCCGAAAACGGGATGAACGCGATGGTCGTTCGCCCGGTGCTCGTCTACGGCCCGCACGACTACACCGAGCGCCACGATTACTGGCTTCATCGCGTCGAAACTGCCGATCGGATTCTCGTGCCCGGGGACGGCGACAGCCTCGTGCACCGGGTGTACGTCGCGGACCTGGCTCGCGCGCTCCGAATCGCCGCCGAACGCGGCGAACCGGGGGAAGCGTACAACGCAGCAGACCGGCAGTTGACGTGGCTCGATCGGACCCTCGAACTCGCGGCCGACGCGCTCGAGGCCGACCCGGAACTGGTTCACGCGAGTTCCCGGGAACTCGCCCGCGCCGACCTGGCCCCGATGGACTTCCCGGTTTACTCGCCGACGCCGCTGGTTGCGGAGACCGACAAACTCGCCACACTGGGCTGGGACTCCACGCCGCCGGCCGGGGCCATGGCACGAACCGTCGAGGAACACCTCGAATCCGACCGGACCGGCGAGGCGCTGGCCGAGCGCGGTATGGGCGTGGATCGGGGGATTGAAAAAGCGCTGATCGAGGAGCTCGCGGCGTAGCGATCCAGCGTCGGCCTCCCGGTCCCGCGAACCGCAGCGGATATACCCCCGCCGGTCACAGCCAGGGACGATGACTACCACGGAGGTCTCTCGCCGGCGGGCGTGGCTCATGGCTGCCAGGCCGCAGACGCTCCCTGCGGCGGCCGCGCCGGTCATCGTCGGGGTCGGCCTCGCCGTTCAGCAGGGGGTGTTCGCCCCGCTCCCGGCGCTGGCCGCGCTCGTCGGCGCGGAACTCATCCAGATCGGGACCAACTTCGCGAACGACTACTACGACGCGGTGAAGGGGACCGACGCGGCCGACCGCGAGGGGTTCACGCGCGTGACGGCCGGCGGGCTCATCGAACCGAAGGAGGTAAAGTGGGCGATGATCCTGACCTACGGGCTCGCGATCCTCGTCGGCGTCTATCTCGTCTCCGTGGGTGGCGTCCCCATCGTGCTAGTCGGCCTGGGCGGGATCGCGAGCGGGATCCTCTACACCGGCGGTCCCTACCCGTTCGGCTACTACGGTCTGGGCGACCTCTTCGTGTTCGTGTGGTTCGGGGTCGTCGCCGTCGTCGGGACCTACTACGTCCAGGCCGTCGCGGCGGCCGGCGTCGGCGCGTTCCCGACCTGGATCCCGGCCGGCGCCAACGCCCTTCCGGCGGTCGCGGTCGTCGCGAGCCTTCCGATAGCCGCGCTCACGACGGCCATCCTGGTGGTGAACAACGTCCGCGACCTCGAAAGCGACGAGGCCGCCGGCAAGTACACGCTCGCCGTCATCCTCGGGTACGGGCCGAGTCGCGCCGAGTACGTCGGCCTGCTCGCGCTGGCCTATCTCACGCCGATCTGGCTCCGGCAGGGGTTCGGCTTCGGCCGGGCCGTCGTCCTCCCGCTCGGGACGCTCCCGTACGCTGCGGTCGTGACACATACAGTGCTGACCGAAACGTCCGGTGAGGCGTTGAACCCGGCGCTGTCCCGGACCGGGAAGCTCCTGTTCGCCTTCGCCGTGCTCTACGCGGTCGGCATGGTGATCTGATGCGGGCGGAACTGCGCGCGTTCGACCTCTCGATCGCCGAACCCCTGGCCACGGCTGCCGGCGAAATCGATCGCCGCGAGGGGTGGATCGTTCAGGTCAGGACGGACGACGGTGTCGGACTCGGCGAGGCCACCCCCCTTCCCGGATGGACCGAGTCGCCGGAAGCCTGCCGGGAGGGCCTCGAACGCGCGATCGAGCGCCTCGAAACCAACGGGCCGGCCGCCGCGCTGGACGGGCTCGACGAGAAACCCGCGGCCAGGCACGGTCTCGACGGTGCGCTCGCCGATCTGCGGGCCCGTCGGGCGGACGAGCCGCTCTACCGGTTCCTCGGCGGCGAGGGGGCCGTCGATCGCGTGCCGGTGAACGCCACGATCGGGGACGGCGACGTGGCCGACACCGTGGGGGCGGCCGGGGACGCCGCCGAGTCGGGGTTTTCATGCCTCAAGATCAAGGTCGGGAACCGTCCCGTCGATGCGGACGTGGACCGGTTGCAGGCGGTCCGCGAGGCCGTCGGGCCGTCGGTCGCGATCAGGGCCGACGCCAACGGGGCGTGGTCGCGCGAGGAAGCGGGTACGGCACTGTCGGCGCTCGAATCGGTCGACGTCGAGTACGTCGAACAGCCGTTGTCCGCCGACGACCTCGACGGCCACGCCGATCTTCCGAACTCGGAGGTGGGTATCGCCCTCGACGAGTCGGTCGCCGTGGTCGGGATCGATGCGGTCCTCGACGCCGGGACCGCGGACGTCGCCATCCTCAAGCCGATGGTGTTGGGCGGGCCAACGCGAACGGTCCAGGCGGCGAAGTGTGCGCGAGCGGTCGGCGTAGAACCGGTGGTGACGACGACCGTCGACGCCGTCGTCGCCCGCGCGACGGCCGTCCACTGTACGGCCGCGATCCCGAACCCGTCCCCGGCCGGCCTTGCGACGGGATCCTTGCTCGTAAATGACCTCGGGTCCGATCCCGCACCGATCCGGGACGGAACGGCAATCGTCCCGGGTGACAAAGGTCTTGGCGTCGCGGGGATTTGGGACGCATGATGGAGAGCCCGATCGACTGGCCGGCCCCGGATCCCCTGGCGCGTCGAGCGCGAACGACGCCCGATCGGACCGCGCTCGTCGACGACGCGACCGGCCGGAACTGGACTTACCGGGAACTCGACCGTGCCGTCGGCGAGACGGCGACGGCATTCCTTGAAGCCGGGGCCGACCCCGACGTTCGGATCGGTACCCTTCTCGACACACGCGTTGCGTACGTCCGGATCGTCCACGCCGCAATGCGGGTCGGGGCCGAACTGGTTCCTTTAAACGTCAGGTTCACGCCAGCGGAACTGGAGCCCCTGATCGAACGCGCCGGGGTCGAGCTCCTGATCGCGAGCAGGGAAACCGAGACGACCGCTACCGAGGCCTTCGAGGGTCGGGTCCTCACGGTCGACTCGACGGAGGACCCCAGCGTGGACGAACTCTCGGCGTACGGTAACGACCCGGATGCGGACCCCCGACCGGCCCTCCGGTCGCGCGACGAGACGGCCGTGATCATGTTCACATCCGGAACGACGGGCAGCCCGAAGGCCGTCCGGCTCACTGCCGGGACCCTCGTCGCCAGCGCGACGGCCTCGGCGTTCCGGCTCGGCATCGATCCCGACGACCGCTGGCTCGTCACCCTCCCGATGTACCACATGGGTGGGCTTGCGCCGGTGATCCGCTCGACGCTGTACGGGACGGCGGTCGTCCTCCGGGAGTCCTTCGACCCCGACGGGACGATCCGGACGATCTCGGACCGGCGGGTCACCGGCGTCTCGTTCGTCCCGACGATGCTCCGGCGGCTGCTGGACGCGGGCTGGTCCCCGCCGCAGCACCTGCGGTTCGTCCTCCTGGGTGGCGCTCCCGCCCCGGCCGGGTTGATCGACCGGTGCGAGAACATGGGCGTCCCCGTCCATCCGACCTACGGCATGACCGAGACGGCCTCACAGAT
>JBLGCL010000145.1:0-7554 GCA_047617305.1 Natronomonas sp. | reverse complement strand
CGAGAACGACCTGTACGTCCTCGACGGCGACCTGTCGGTCGTCGGTGCCGTCCAGGGAATGGGCCTCGACGAGCGCATCTACTCGGTCCGGTTCATGGACGAGGAGGCCTACGTCGTCACCTTCCGCCGGATCGACCCGTTCCACGTCGTCGACCTCTCGAATCCCGCGGATCCGACGGTCCAGGGTGAACTCAAGTTACCGGGCTTCTCGTCGTACCTCCATCCTGTCGCCGAGGACCGGATCATGGGCATCGGCGAGGAGGGCGGCCAGGTGAAGGTCGTGCTGTTCGACGTGTCGACCCCCACCGATCCGACCGTCGCGTCGGCGACGGTCCTGAACGACCGGTGGTCGGCCATCTCGCGGACCCACCACGCCTTCCTGCAGGACCGCAAGCACGGGATCGTCTTCATCCCCGGCCGCGAGGGCGGGTACGTCTTCGGCTACGAGGACGGGTTGGATCGAGTGGCGACGATCGAGACCGAGGATCCAGCCCGGCGGGCGATGTACGTCGGCGACTACCTCTACGTCTTCGCGGGTGACGAACTCGTCGTGGTGGACGAGACGGACTGGTCGCGCGAGACGACGGTGGCCCTGTAGGCCGGGCGAGTCCGGCGGTCACTCGCTGCCGTCGTGGCCTTCGAACCCCTCCTTCGCCTCGGGCCAGTGGCGCTCGGCCCAGTCGCGCAGCTCGGCGAAGACCGGGCTCAGTTCCCGGGCCTTCGTCGTCGCCCGGTACTCCACCCGGGGCGGGATCTCGTCGTAGGATCGGCGCTCCAGCAGTCCGGCCGCCGTCAACTCCTCCAGCCGGTTCGAGAGGGTGTTCGGCGAGACGTCGAGTTCCGACTGCAGTTCCGTGAACCGCCAGGCACGGTCCTCCCGGCGGGTCACGTAGTACAGGATCGCGATAGCGTGGGCCCGTCCGAGGAGGTCGAACAGTTCCCGTGCCGGATGCTCGCCGTCCGAGAGTGGCGGGGCCGAGTCGTCCTCGGTCATGTCGTGGACTACGATTGCCGTAGCTTTGGCGTTTGGGGAGGATCGAGGTCGTTGGGGCCGGCGTTCCGTCCGACACTTCGCGTATTCGTAGTGACTACTTCCACGCGAAGTGGACTGCATTTCACTATCCAAATCGTAGCCATGGCCATGTCAGCAACGAAATCCGTATTTGCGGACGTTAGCTCCCGATCCCTCGCGGTTCGTGGGGGAATCGTGCTGGTGCTCTCGATGATCGGGAACGCCGTGGTGCTCGCCCTCGTCCAGGCGCGCGAGATCGCCCCGGATTTCCGCGCCCTTTCCTTCCCGCCGGTGCTCTTCCTCTCGGCCGTCGGGGCCGTCGGCGCGGCCGCCGTCTACTGGGTGCTCGAGCGTCGGGTCGACTATCCGGCCCGGACCTTTCGACGGATCGCGGCGGCCGTCCTCGTCGTCCCGTTCGGTCCGGACCTGGCACTGCTCGCGGCCGACGAGGCGGCGACGATGCCCGGCGTGATCGCGCTCATGCTGATGCACGTGGTGGTCGCCGCCGTCGCCGTGGGGGTGCTGGCCGGATGGACCGGCGAGGCGCGGGAGGCCGAGCGATGACCCGGACCATCCTCGTCACCGCGGCCACGGGGACCGTGGGGCAGCACGTGGTTCGCGAACTGGGGGACCGGGACGCCACCGTCCGGGTCGCAACCCGGGATCCGGACGATGCGGACGGGAAACTGGACGCCCACGACGAGGCCGTCGCCTTCGACTTCGAGAAGCCGGAAACGTGGGGCGAGGCGCTGGCCGACGTGGACGGGGTCTTCCTCGTCCGTCCGCCCGTGGTCGGCGCCGACGCACTCGGCCGGTTCGTCGAGGCGGCGTCCCGGGTGGGGGTCGAGCGGGTCGCCTACCTCTCGACGCTGGGGGCCGAAAAGAATCCCCTCATCCCCCACCACCGGATCGAGAAGCGGATCGCCGCGACGGACCTCGACTACACCTTCCTCCGGGCCTCGTTCTTCACCCAGAACCTCCTGGAGGTCCACCGGCGGGGGATCCTCGAGCGCGACGCGATCCTCGTGCCGGCCGGGGACGGGACGACGAGTTTCGTGGACGCCCGGGACCTGGGGGCCGTGGCGGCGACCGTTCTCACGGAGCCCGGCCACGGGAACCGCGCGTACGACCTCACCGGGCCCGAGGCGCTCGACTATCACGAGGTCGCCGCGATCTTCGGCGACGTGCTCGACCGGGAGATCCGGTACGGGAACCCCTCGATCCGCGAGTTCGTCGCCTGGCGGCGAACCCTCGGCGACCAGTGGCGGTTCGTCGCGATCATGATCGTCCTCTACACCACGGCTCGGCTCGGTTTCGCGGGCCGTGTGACGAACGACGTCGAACGCGTGCTCGGCCGGTCGCCTCGCGACGTGCGGGCTTTCGTCGAGGACTACGCGGCGGAGTTCGAGCCAGACGGCGGGCCCGGCGCGGGCGAGGACGGCTACGTCGAAACCCGGGGCCCACCGGTGCCCGACGTCGCCTACGAGGTCATCAATCCCGCGATGGAGGCGCTCTTGCGGTCGCCGCTGCACGGGCTCGTCAGCGACTCGCTCGTGCTCATCACCTTCACCGGCCGGAAGAGCGGGGACGAGTACACAACGCCCGTCGGATACTGGGTGAAGGACGGCAAGGTCATCGTCACGACGCACAGCCCCTGGTGGCGCAACCTGCAAGGCGGGCAACCCGTGACCCTCCGCCTGGGAGGCGAACGCTGGGAGGGGATCGCCACGCCCTACCCCGACTCGGAGGTGGTCGCGGAGTACATGCAGGCGTTCATCGACCGGAACGGGACCGACGCCGCCCGGCGACTCGGCATCCGGATCCACGGCGACCGCGAACCGACCCGCGAGGAACTCGTCGCGGGGGTCGAAGGGACGGTCGTCATCGAAATCGAACCGACGGACGGCCGGCCAGTAGCCTGAGCGTCAGTCGCCGAGTTCCGTCGATCCGGATCAATCGTCGTCGGCGCTCACCGCGTCGTCACCGGAGGCCTCTCTTCCAGATCCGTCGTCGCCGGCTCCCGTCCCCACGGGCTCCGGTCCCTCGTCGATCACGCTCTCGGTCCAGGTTCCCCGCAGGAACCAGGCGAACGCGACGATCAGGATCAGGACGTTCGAGGCCGCGATGCCGTACCAGACGCCGCTGGCGCCCATGTCCCCCCACGTCACCAGGCCGTAGGAGATCGGGACGCGAAACGCGGCGAGCGAGAGGATCGAGAAGACCATCGCCGTCGTCGTGGACCCGGACCCACGGAACCCGCCCTGGACGACCCGGAAGGCACCGAGGAACAGGAACGTCGGAGCGACGATCCGCAGGTAGTCCGCGCCGACCGAGATCACCACGTCCGACTGCGGCCCGGTGATGAACACGTCCGTGATCGCTTCGGCGTAGGTGACCGCGACGACGCCGAACCCCGCCAGCACGACGGCCACGATACCGGCCGAGGCGAACACCGCCCGCTTCGCGCGATCGACCTGGTCGGCGCCGAGGTTCTGCCCGACGACCGTGTTGGTCCCGCGGGCCAGCCCGAGCGCCGGCAGGAAGACCAGCGAGGTGATCCGGTTGCCGATACCGTAGGCGGCGACGGCCTCCTGGCTCGCCAGCGCGACGAGCGCGGTCAGGACGGTGACGCCCAGTGCTCGCGTGCTCTGCTCGACGCTGGAGGGTGCGCCGATCCGGACGATCTTCTCGACGGTCTCGCGCTGAGGCCGGAAGTCCGAGAGCGACGGCGCGATGCCGACTCGCCCGGAGAGGAGGAGTCCGATCGCGATGACCGCGCCGAGACCGCGGGCGGCAATGGTGGCGATGGCGGCGCCCTGGACGCCGAACCCGGCGAAGCCAGTTGCGGCGTAGAGCGACTCCTGTAGCCCGGTCAGGCCGAGCACTTCGAACAGGACGTTATTCTCGAACCCGAGGATCAGGAAGGGATCGATCAGGACGTTTAGCCCGACGCCGAAGGCCATCAGGTACAGCGGCGTCCGGGTGTCGCCCCAGCCCTGGAGCAGCGCCTGGAAGATGAAGAAGCCGAAGACGAAGGGGATGCCGAGGAACATCGTCCGGGTGTACTCGACCGAGAGGCGGTACTCCGGGGTGCCGGGGACCGCGCCGATGAGGTCGAGCAACTGGGGTGCAAGCAGGTATCCGGCGGCCGCGAAGATCGCCGCGAGGATGACCACGAACCCGATGGTCTGCCCCGCGACGTGATCGACCCGCCCGGCCATGTCCGCGCCCTTGTTCTGGGCGACCAGGACGGTCCCGGCGACGGTGAACCCGCCCGCGAAACTGATGATCAGGAAGACGATCCCCCACGAGAAGGAGAGGGCGCTCACGGCCTCCTGGCCCAGTCGGCCGACCCAGTACGTGTCCGCGAGGTTGTAGCCGACCTGGAGCATGTTGGTGGCGATGATCGGCAGGGAGAGGATCAGCAGCGGTTTGATCACCTCGCCGTCCACCACGTCCACCGCCCGGCCGGACCCTCGACTCATTCCTCGTCCTCCAGGTGGAGAGACGCCTCGAGGACGGCCTCGAGTTCCGCACGGACGTCCTCGACCGACACGCCCCCGTCGTCGGGATCGGTCGTGACGCGTTGCATCATCGCGCCGTTGAACGTCGTCTGGAGGAGCGCGGCCACCCGTTCCGGATCGACCTCGCGGAAGACCCCCTGGTCGATCCCCTGGGAAACGATCGCGGCCAGTCGATCGTGGAAGAAGCGGTCGTGCCGGGAGAACGCCTCGCGATACGCCGGGTCGTGGGCCGCCTGCGCGCGAAGTTCGATCATCGCGCTGGTCAGGTTCTCGCGTTCGGCGTCCAGCGTCGGCGCGAGGGCGTGATCGAGGACGTCCTCGAGTTTACTCCACGGATCCTCGACGTCCTCGAAGGGGACGTCCGCCTCGAACCGCTCGAGCATGTACCCCATGAAATCGACGAGCAAGTCGTCTTTCCCCTCGTAGTGGTGGTACACCAGCGAGGTGGACTTGCCGAACTGCTCGCCGATCTTCTGGATCGTGAGGTCGTCGTACCCGTGTTCGCAGAGCGCCCGGTAGGTGGCCTCGAGGATCTCGGTTCGCGTGTCGTCCGGGTTCGCGGGAAAGAGTCCGTTGGATGTCATCGGTGTCGATGGGAGGGTCGTGGCAGTCGTCGGTCGCAGTGGAAGGGACGGTGGGCTGGCACTAAACCCTGTTGAATGAATATTCAATCAAACCCCTTTTGCCCCTGGAGCCGTACCCATCGTCCGATATGGATACCGATCAACCACCGCGCGGCGAAACGCCCGGAGACGCGGGTCGCGAGGCCGCGATCGAGGTCGACGGGCTCCGTCTCACCTACGCCGACGGGACCGAGGCGGTCCGTGACGTCTCCCTGACCGTGCCGAAGGGGGAGTTCTTCGGCTTTCTCGGGCCGAACGGCGCCGGGAAGACGACGGCGATCAAGGTACTGGCGACGCTGCTGGCCCCGACCGCCGGCAGGGTCCGGGTGAACGGGTTCGACGTCGAGACCGAACCGGGAAAGATCCGCGAGTCGATCGGGTACATGGCCCAGGAGACCAGCGTCGTCAAGGAGATGACGGCCCGCGAGAACCTCCGGTTCGCCTGTGACGCCTACGGCGTCCCGAGCGAGGACCGGAGCGACCGGATCGACGAACTCCTCGACCTCGTCGACCTCGCCGACGTCGCCGACAAGCGGGCCAAGGGGTTCTCGGGCGGCATGAAAAAGCGCCTCGACGCGGCGACCGCACTGGTTCACCGGCCACCGCTGGTGTTCCTCGACGAACCCACGACCGGGCTGGATCCGAACGCCCGCAATCGACTGTGGGAGTACTTCGAGGCGATCAACGACCGCGGGACGACGGTTTTCCTGACGACCCAGTACCTCGAGGAGGCGGATCATCTCTGCGATCGGCTTTCGGTCATTCAGGACGGCGAGATCGTCGCCGAAGGAGAGCCGGCAGCGCTCAAGCGCGAAGTCGGCGGCGAGATCCTCGACGTCGAACTCGAGGACGGGAGTGGCGACCGCGAACGCGCCGCCGACATCGCCCGGGAGGACGGGGTGTTCCCCGACGACCCGGCAGTCGAGGTCACCGGCGACGGCATTTCGGTCACGTCACGGTCCGCCCGTCAGTCCGGGACCGACCTGCTGGTCGCTCTCCGGGACGCGGGGATCACTGTCACCGGGTTCAACGTCCGCTCGCCGACGCTCGACGACGTGTTCCTCGCGATCACCGGCGAGCACGTCGAGGACGAGACGCCCGACGGGTCGACCACAGCGGGTGACGGGGCGATTTCGGAGCAACCCACCGCCACCGATGGAGGGGACCGATGAGCGCGGACACGGCGACCGACGGGGTCCGGCGGACGTCGAACACGTTCCTGCGTGACGTCTGGACCAACTTCATGCGGTGGAACATCAACGCGATCCGCAACCCGTTCGTCGTGATCTCGTCGCTCCTGCAGCCGGTCATCTTCCTCGTCCTGTTCACCCAGGTGTTCGGCAACGTCGCCGGACGGGCACTTCCGGGCGGGATCGCCTACGAGACGTACCTCGTTCCGGCGATCGCCGTGCAGGTGGCGCTGATCGTCGCCTCGTCGTCCGGCATCGGGCTGGTCGACGACATCGAGAGCGGCGTCTTCCAGAAGACGCTCGTCACGCCGATGAACCGGACCGCGGTCTTTCTGGGCAAGACGCTCTCGGAGCTGGTCCGCATCGTCGCCCAGGTCGTCATCATCCTCGTCCTCGGCGTCGCTCTGGGGGCCGAAATCGAGACGGGAGTCCTCGGCGGCCTGGCGATCGTCGGCGTCGCGATCCTCTTCGCGCTGTGGTTCCTCGCGCTCTCGAACACGGTGGCGCTCGTCACGAGAGACCAGGAGTCCACGATCATCGCCGCCAACCTGATCCAGTTGCCGCTCCTGTTCCTCTCGAGCGCGTTCATCCCGCTGGAAGCGCTGCCGGGCTGGATCCAGACGTTCGCCAAGGTCAACCCGATCACCTACGGCGTCGACGCCGCGCGGGCGCTCATGCTCGACGCCGACGTCATGGACGTCTGGACCGTCACGGCCTTCGGCGGGATCTGGGACACCCTCGTCCCCGCGATGGCCGTCCTGCTCGTCCTCGACGTCGCCCTTGGAGCGATCGCCGTCTACATGATCGAACGCGCCTCGAGCGCGAGCGTCCAGTAACCGGAGGCCCCGGCGCAGATCCCCCGCCGGTTCGCCACCCACGACAATCCTTTTGCCGCCTCCTGGGCAACGACTCGCGTATGACCGACGACGAGGACCCGGCCACGGACGAGGCGGACGGGCGGGGTCGACCAGAAATCGAACCCGAGCGGGCGTCCGAGGCGACGGGAAAGACGGCCGGTGAGGACGGCGCGGAATCGACCGAACCGACCGCCGAAGCTGGCGAGACGGCCGACGCCGACGCTGGCGCTGCCGCGGAGGGGAACCCGGACGCGGATGACGAGGCCGCGCCGGGTGTGCCCGATCCCGAGTCTGTCCGGGAGGGCGCCGACGGCGACGTCCCCGAAGACGTCCGCAAGTACGACCGGT
>JBLGCL010000144.1:0-7580 GCA_047617305.1 Natronomonas sp. | reverse complement strand
GGTATCGTAAACGTAACCGTCCGGGTCTCTCCCGCCGGGATCCGGTGTTCGGCCGTCGCCGTCCCGTTCCCGACGACGACATCGTTCATCCGCACGTCGTAGGCCAGGTTCGAGACCGTGATCGCGACCGGCGCCGAGTTCTCGATCCGGGCGGTCAACTCGACGGGCGTCCGGTCGGTCGTCGCCGTGCCCCATTCCGCCCGGACCTCGCGAACCGTCCCGACGCGTTGCCCCTCGACGGTCAGTGGTCGTGGCCCGATCGCGTTCAGTCCCGAGAGCACGTCCGTCTCGACCGTGGAGTTTCGGCGGTCGACGTCCACGTCGAACTTCGTGAACCCCACGTCCGCCGTCACGGAGGGGTCGACGACGACGGTCGACCGTTCGCCGTCGTTGACGTGGGCGGCCCACCACTCGGGGACCGCGCCGTTGTCCATCCTCGCCAGGTGTTCGACCTCGTTCGTACCGGCGTCCAGCGATCCGACGGTCGTCCGGTCGTCGGCCACTTCGACCCCGTTTATCCTCACCGTCTCCCCGACCGAAAGTCGGACGAGATCGGCCAACGGCCCCGTGTTGGGGTTCTCGATCGTGACGCTGGTTCGGATTTCGGTCGCTGCCTCGGTGACGTCGCCCCACTCGCGCTCGAAATCGGACATCGACGGCCGCTCGAAGGTGGGGCCGGAATCGGCGGCGGCCTCGATGGGCGTCGCGGTCGTCTCGCCGGTGCCGAGGAGGTCCGTCTCGAACCGGACGCCGGTGTCGAACAGCGACACGGGGACGCGCTTCCGTTCGCCGTCGCGTTCGACGACGCCCTCCATCGAGACCGCGAGATCGGTCCGGCCGTCGTTGCGGACGTGGGTCGCCCACCAGTCCGCCATTCGGGGCGTGTCGAGGGCGATCGTGAACGCCACCCGCTTCGTCTCGTTCGGGGCGACCCGAAGCCCGTCCGAGGTCACGCCCTTGCCGACCGCGACCTCGTTCATCGACACGACGTACGCGACCCCGTCGAGCGACACCGGGTATTCGTGGCGGTTCTCGACCGTCGCGGCGAAGTGGATGGGCGTCCGCTCGGCCGTCGCCTCGCCCCAGCGGGCGGACTGGTTCGACAGGACGAGGAGGTCCCGGTCGCTCATCGATATCGTCCGCCGTTCCCCCGAGACGAACCCGGAGAGGAGGTCCGTCTCGATCGTCCGGGTGTCGTTCACCGTTCGGGAGACGCCGAACGGTCCGGAGACGGTGCCGGTGATCGCCAGTTCGGACCGCTCGTCGCCGTTGACGTGCGTGACCCACCACGCCGGGATCCGGTCGTTCCGCATGGTCGCGGCGATCGCCAGGGTGGACCGGCCCGCCCCGAAGCCGACGTCCGTCTTCTCCCCCTTCGCGAGCACCACGTCGTTCATCGTGGCCCGATAGCGAAGGTCCAGCACTCCGGGGAGGCCGATCGGGTTCGGGTTGTGGACCGTCACCCGGGTTTCGATCTCGGTCGCGTCGTCGGTAACCGTTCCCCAGGAGGTGTCCATCGACGTCACCGTCGGGCCCCCCACGTCGACGACGCCCGTGGCTACCAGCAGGGACGCGATCACCAGAATCACGAGGAGCGTCGCGACCAACGCGCCGATCGCCAACCCCAACCGGCGACGGAGTCCGCCACTATCGGCCATCGATAGTAACACAGATCGGGGCGACCGTCAAAAACGCTTCTGGCAGTGTTGACTTGTTCCCCGGACCGATCACTCGAGCGCGAGCGGAGACAGGTCGACGCCCTCGCGGCTGGCGTACACTTTCTCCAGCCCGGTTTCGTGCAGGTCGTCCTGGCAATTCGTCCCCGCGATGGCCGCTCGAACGCCCGCCCTGTCACGGACCACGGCGCCGGCGACGACGGTGACGCCCGCGTCGAAGGGTGGTTCCGGGTAGAACGACGCGGTGGCACCCACCAGGACGACCAACTGCCCCGGGGGCGACGCGTCGAGATACCGCTCGATCCCGCCGAACAGCAGGGTGGTCCCGGTGACGTAGAGCACGTCGGCGTCCGGAACGACGTCCGGGGCCGCCTCCGGCGAGTGGAGGGTCACGTGGACGCCCGCCGGCAAACCCTCGGGGAGCGACACCTCGTCCGGGTGGCGTTCGAGAACCCGCACCTCGACGTCGTCGAACGACCGAAGCACCGGGCCGAACAACCCGACCATGGCGACCACGTCGACCGACTCGGTCGACGGCGTCATCACACCCCCGGATCGCCAGTCGACGAACGGCCGCGAGAGCGCGTTGAGGGCGCCGATCCCGACCGCGCGGAGCGGGAGGTCGGCCGACCGCTTCGCGGCGTCGGCCGCCACTGCCAGGGCGTCGCGACCGGTCACGTCCGGGAGTTCGCCGTCGGGCCGAAAGACGACCGCCGCCTCCCGGGTCCCGTCGTCGGACTCGACCTCGACGTACACCAGGTTGTGGCCCGTCAGGACGTCCACGATCCGTCCGCCCGCGCCCCGATCGACCAGGGCCGTTCGCACCTGATCGAGCAATTCCGGGGCCGTCGGCGCGTTCATGTGGCGGCCGTCGAACGCGCCGAGTGTCAGGCTGTCGGTTTCGCGGTCGAACGCAGGTCGAAAGAGAAACCTGTCCCCTCCCCACACTCCCCCCTATGGAGTACCAGACGCCGCAGTTCTTCCACCTGATGGACTACGCGGACCGGGCCGAGGGGGACGTCCTCGACATGGTTAGCGGGAACCCCGACTGGGAACCGCCCGCGGCGCTCCGCGAGGGACTGCGCGAGTACGCCGACCGCGACGTCGACGAACTGCAGTACGCCCCCAGCGACGGCTTGCTCGACCTCCGGGAGGAGATCGGCGCTCGCCGGAACGTCGATCCAGACCGGGTGGTCGTCACCAACGGCGCCGGCGAGGCGAACTACCTGGGGATGGCCCGCGCGCTCGAACGCGGGGCCGGCGACGAGGTGATCCTGGCGGACCCGGTCTACTCGTACTACCCGGGGAAGACCCAGATGCTGGGCGGGACCGAGCGCTACGTCCCGGTCGGGCCTGACGGCACCCTCGATCCGGCCGCCGTTCGCGAGGCCGCGAGCGAGGACACGGCCTGCATCGTCGTGAACTCGCCGAAGAACCCGACCGGTGGCGTCCTCGACGCCGACGAGATGGAGGCCCTCGTCGCCGTCGCCGAGGACTACGACGCCGTCCTCGTCAGCGACGAGACCTACGACCACTTCGATTACTCCGGTCGCTTCGCGAGCGCGCTCTCCGTCGACTCCGAGCACCGGATCGTCACCAGTTCCTTCTCGAAGTCCATGGCGATCACTGGCGTCCGGGTCGGCTACGCCATCGTCCCCGAGTCGCTGTTCGACCTCGTGCACTCGCGACATATGCTCACCAACGTCGCGATCAACCGCCAGGGCCAGTACGCCGTCCTGAAGGCCCTGCGCGAGACCGACCCCGAGTACTACGAGGAGAGCCGCGAGCTACTCCGCGACCGCATCGCCGCATTCACCGACGCCCTCGACCGGGCCGGCGCGGAGTACACCGACCCCGACGGCGCCTTCTACGTCATGGCGAAGTTCGAGGACTTCCCCGGAACGATGGAGAACTCGAAGCGACTCGTCGACGAGGCCGGCGTTGCGGGGATGCCAGGCGAGGCGTTCGGGGACGCCCGGGCGGACTGGCATCGCTTCGCCATCGTGACGCCCCGGGCCATCGAAGCGGCCGAGCGTCTGGCCGAGTACTTCGGGTGAGGGTAGCGTCGATCGTCCGACGAATCGGTTCGAGGGGTGTAGCTCTCCGCGGAACAAGGACCTGCTCCCTGTCAAAAGCTCCCTGACGGCTACTGGCCACGTATTCGGCACCGGCGTCACTCAAGAACAACTACAGTCGAAGCGGGGCACCCGATCGAAAAACGGAACCCAGACGCCGGAACGGCGTTCGACGGCTCGCCCCGATTACGCGGGACGGATGACAGCCGGCCCTCCACCGGTTGCCTCGCCGGTTTCGACGCCACCGAACCCGTTGATCACGACGAACGCGATGGCCAGTATCGTGGCAAGAGCCAGGAACGACACCGAGAGGGTTCGCAAGTCCGCCTCCGAGAGGCCGAAGCGCCGGCCAGCCCAGGGGGTGTTGAACAACCCAGCCAACGAGAGCGACAGGCCGACGGCGGCGATATGCGCCCCACCGAGGACGGACAGGGGAACCAGCAGGAGGCCGGCGGCGAATACGAACGCCCCGACGAAGATGGCCGCCAGGGACGTGTCGCCGAACGACCGACCGGACCGGGCGGAAGAAGCATTCATACTGAAAGAGAGGCAGTCCGAGGCGATATCCATTGCGTGACAAGCGCTACGCCGTGCCCCGGATCCACTCGAACCGCGAAGGCACCGTGTGGCCGACGCACAGCCAGCGGGAGAGCTGGTACGCCTCCTCGGTGAGGATTGCGGACCGACGGGTACTCAAGTCACCATCCGGAACCTCCGGGTATGAGCGACATCGACGTAACGCCGGTCGACGAGGTGGACGACGACGAGGAACCGGCAGCCGTCGAGGACGGGGAGGCGCCGGACGAGACGTCGGAGGCCGACGCCGGAGCGACGCCCATCGACGAGGAGCCGGCCGAGATCGAGGTCGAAGTGGACGAGATCCCGACGGTGGCCGGCGAGGGGCCCGAATACGTCCTCTACGGCGGGAAGGGCGGCGTGGGCAAGACCACAATGGCGGCCGCGACGGCGCTCTCAAGCGCGGCCGGCGGGACCCAAACGCTGGTGGTTTCGACCGACCCCGCCCACTCGCTGTCGGACACCCTCGAGACAGACGTTCCGCCGTCACCCGCCCAGGTTCGCGAGGACCTCCCGCTCTATGCCGCCGAGATCGATCCGGACGCTGCCGTCGAGGAGAGCATCGCCTTCGCCGAGGACGGGGCGATGGGTGGCCTGGGCAAGATGCTCGGCGACGAGGGGCCGATGGACGCCCTCATGGGCGGGGCGATGCCCGGCGCGGACGAGGCTGCCGCGATGCAGATGCTCCTCCGGTACCTCGACGACGAACGCTTCGACCGGGTCGTGGTCGACACCGCGCCGACGGGCCACACCCTCCGCCTGCTCGAACTCCCCGAGGTGATGGACACCATGATCGGGCGGATCCTGCAACTGCGCGAGCGCCTGGGCGGGATGATGGACGGTCTGAAGGGAATGTTCGGCGGGGGACCGGACGAGGACGTCGATCCCGAGGAGGAACTCGACGACCTCCGCGTCCTCCGCGACCGAATCGAGCGTCTCAGGGACGTCCTCCGGGACCCCCAGCGCACCGACTTCCGGGTCGTGATGGTGCCCGAGGAGATGAGCGTCCTGGAGTCCGAGCGCCTGCTGGGCCGTCTGGACGAGTTCGAGATCCCGGTCGGGACCGTCGTCGTCAACAAGGTCATGGAGGACCTCACGGACGTGACCGCCGACGTCGACGCCGACGCGTTCGTCTCGCCGAACCTCGACACCTGCGAGTTCTGCCAGGCGCGGTGGGACGTCCAGCAGCGCGCCCTGACCCGGGCCCAGGAGATCTTCCGCGGCCACGACGTCAAGCGCGTCCCGCTGTTCGCCGACGAGATTCGTGGGGAGCGCACGTTGCGGATCGTGGCCGCCTGTCTGGCCTGAGGTCCGCCGGATCGCCCCCGGCGCGAATCATTCCACCCGTCGGTACATCCCCTTCGACGCCGGTCGCGTCTCCTCGTATCCGAACTTCTCGTAGAACCCGTCCACGTCAGCGATCAGGTTGACGTACGCGCCGGACGGTGCCGTCTCGTCGACGTACGCGTCGAGCGCCTCCATGATCCGGCTGCCGAGTCCCTGGCCCTGATGATCGGGACGAACGGCCATATCACAGACGTGGTAGACCGTCCCGTCGTCCCCGACGACCCGGCCCATCCCGACCACGTCGCCGGTGGGTTCGTGGACGAGCGTGACGCCGTACAGCGAGTTCGGGAGTCCCTTCTCGGCGCCCGTCCGCGGGCGCGGCGACATACCGGACGCCTCCCGCAGGGCGAGGAAGGTCTCCGCCGACGGCACCTCCTCGCGGAGGACGTAGGGGTCGTCGCCGCTCTCGGCGTCGGCATCCGGAGCCCCGTTCGAGTCGTCCCGATCCATGTTCGATCCGTCGGAGGTCCGGCCCAAGAAGCTGTCCGTGTCGGTCCCCCGCGACGGGTGAGCTTCCGCTCGCCCCGTGTCAGGGCAGGACTAGCACGTGCAGGTCGTTCACGTTCGTTCCCGTTCGGCCGGTCCGGATCAGCGCGTCGCGGTCGTCGAAGAACGGGAAGGCGTCGTTGTCCGCGAGTGCGTCGCGGGCAGCGTCGGCCGTTTCGGCGTCCGGGACTGTCCCCTCGTCCACGAGCGCGCCGGCGGCGTCGGTTGCGCCGTCGCGGCCGTCCGTGTCGACCGCGGCCAGCGCCCAGTCGTCCGCCTCGCAGGCGAGCGCCGCTCCGAGGGCGAGTTCCTGATTCGGCCCGCCCGCCCCCTCGCCGCGGACGGTAACGGTCGCTTCGCCGCCCGAGATGACGACCGCCGGCGGGCCGACGGGATCACCGGCGTCGCGGACCTCCTCGGCGACGGCCGCCAGCGTGGTGCCGACCTCGCGGGCCTCGCCCCGGAGTCGCGAGGAGAGGACGACCGGTTCGAATCCCCGCTCCCGCGCGGTCTCGAGGGCCGCGTCGATCGCCGTCCGGCCGTTCGCCAGGACGTGGATCGAGCCCCGGTCGAAAACCGGGTCGTCGGGTCCCGGCGTCTCCGTCGGAGCCCCTGCATCGCCAGCGTCCGCTCCGGCGCCCCGTTCCAGTCGCTCGCGGACGGCAACCGGTGCGTCGATCCCGTATCTGTCGAGGACGGCGACGGCGTCCCCGAAGGTCGACTCGTCGGGGGCCGTCGGTCCGGAGGCGATCACGCTCAGGTCGTCGCCCACGACGTCCGAGAGGACGACGGAGACGACGGTAGCGGGGGCCGCCGCCCGCGCCAAACGGCCGCCCTTGATCGCCGAGCAGTGCTTGCGGACGGCATTTAACTCGTGGATGTCGGCACCGGCGTCGAGCAGCGCTTCGGTGACGGTCTGGAGGCCGGCCAGCGACAGATCGCCGGCCGGTGCGGGTAGAAGCGCGCTGCCGCCGCCGCCGATGACGGCCACCACGAGCGTTCCCGCGTCGGCCTCCCGGACGGCCTCGAGGACGCGCTCGGCGCCGGCCACGCCGCGCTCGTCCGGAACCGGATGGGCCGCCTCGACGACGTCGATCCGGTCGGTCTCGGTCGGATCGTCCGTGACGACGACGCCAGACAGCGGGAGCGAGGCGCCCGCGAGGACCGACTCCAGCGCGCTCGCCATCCGTGCGGCCGGCTTTCCGCCCCCGACGATCAGAATTTCGTCCTGCGCGTCGAGGTCATAGGTCTCGTCCGCGATCCGCAGTTCCCCCTCGGCCACGGAAACCGACTCCCTGATCACGCGGTCGGGGAGCACGGCCTCGATCCCTGCTGCCACGCAGTCGAGCCCGAGTTCTCGGGCGATCGATCCGGCGAGGGGGTCGCGGTTCTCGATGTCGACCATCGGTCCCTCTTCTCG